>CANQOJ010000045.1 GCA_947625455.1 uncultured Clostridia bacterium
CGTTGTAGCTTTGGAACGTAAAGCCTATTCCGTCGTCGCCCGCGTCGATTATGCTGTCTTTAAGACCGCCCGTTGCACGAACTATAGGCACGGTACCGTATCTCGCGGCTATCATCTGCGCAAGACTGCAAGGCTCGCTCTTTGACGGCATAAGGAACATATCAGCGCCCGCGTAAATTCTCTTTGCAAGCTGCGGATTATAACCGCGGTAGAAACCAACCTTGTCGGGATAACGCCAGTGCATTTCCTGGAAGAAGTCCTCGTACTGCTTTTCGCCCGAACCGAGAATAACCACCTGCATATCAGCAGATGAAACAATCTCGTCAAACACATATCTCACGAGGTCAAAGCCCTTATGGTCGGCAAATCTCGAAATCATTGCGATAAGCGGAATGTCATACTGCGGCATTCCGAACTCCTCGAAAATAGCGGACTTGCAGGCAGCCTTGCCCTTTAAGTTCTTTGCGCTGAACTTTGACGCTATTGTTGTATCGGTTTCGGGATTATACAAATCGGTGTCAATTCCGTTTAAGAAACCGCAGGTCTTATACTGCTTGTTGCGCAAAATCCTGTCAAGTCCGTGAGAAAACCACGGATCGAGAATTTCCTTAGCGTAAGTAGGCGAAACCGTCGTAACCTTATCCGCAATTTCAATTGCGCCTTTCATAAAGTTCAAATCACGGTCATATTCAAGGATATTTACATTCTGCGGAGGAATGCCTACTATATCCTTTACCAAGTCAAGACCGTACTGACCTTGATAGCCTATGTTATGGATAGTGAACACGTTCTTTATATCGCCGAAACCCCACTCGTTCTTATAGAACAAATGATGATATACGGGAATAAGAGCGCACTGCCAGTCGTTTGAGTTGATTATCTGCGGGTGGAAGTCGATATGACGGAGCATTTCAAGAACAGCTCGGCTGAAGAAAACATATCTTTCCGCGTCGTCATAATACCCGTAAAGACCGTGGTCGCGCTTGAAGTAATACTCGTTGTCGATAAAGTAATAGACAACTCCGTTTACCTCCTGTGTGAAAACACCGCAGTACTGATTTCTCCAACCTACGGGAACAGTAAAGTTTGTGAGAAACTGCATCTTTTCCTTGTGCTGAGGCTTTAAGGAATTAACATAAAGCGGCATTACAACGCGCGCGTTATGACCTGCTTCTACAAGAGCCTTCGGCAAAGAACCCGCAACGTCCGCAAGACCGCCGCTTGCCGCAAAAGGCAATGCTTCGCTTGCTGCATACAAAATGTTCATAGTAAGAACCTCCGTTTTTATTCAGCATTTATACCCAAATATAATATATCATATATAACAGAAAATTGCAATAGTTTTTTGAAATTTTGGTGAATTTAACGAATGTCATGTGGAAAATGACAACAAGAAACCGCCGCCTATAGTTCAGACTGTATAAAAAGTCAAGTCTCAGACTGTCGAGAAACCCTCAGATACGAGGAAACGGTGCTGCGGCTAGGCTTTGTGCCTGCCGCAGTGCCGTTGACGAAGTAGATGAGGGTTTATCGACAGTCTGTTGTAGTTATTATCCACAAGCGACGGTTATATCAGTAATCTTTGTTGTTTTTAAGATACTCCCTCAAAAACCTAAACGTTTCTTTTTCTCCTTTTTCGGAAAGCATTGTAAGCAGCATTTCCAGAAAATCGGAAGTTTCGCTGTTTATAAATCTGTGCCCTTTTGCTTTCGCAAAGTATTCAAGCGGCGAAGAATCCGTGTAATTTTTTCCGAGATAAATCTTGCTTGCCGCTACCCTGTCGCAAAACATCTCCGCAACATATCTGAGCGGCATTTTAACGGGAAATATCTGCTTTGTTTTCGGGTTGTAGTCAGTCCAGTATTCAAAATGGTGGCGGTTTCTGCCCTTGTGATGAAGCCATGCCTTTGAATAGCCGTATGCAATACGCTCGTCCTCGTTTGGGGAATGGCTGCCCGTTGAAAATTTCGCGCCCGGCAAAAACTCTGTCGGCGAGTATTTCGACAAGTCATGAAGCAATCCCTGCCGCAATATCCCCGCCTTTGCACAGTGCGCTATTACTTTATGGCGGTGTTTAGTAATTGTCCGAAAATGAATGACTGCGCCCCTTAACGACATAAATTATCACTTTTCCCTATACATAGAATTGAATATCGGTCTTAATCTCTTGTAGAGCAAAACCGAGAATATTGCCGCAATCAAGCCTTTTACAAACGTAAACGGAACATTGAATATAAGCAGACATTCAGCGAGCGTATCCACATTCGGATTTATCTTCTGATACTCTGAGATAATAGCCTCTATTGGCATGCCTATGTTTGAATAAAGCGGATAAATGAGAAAATAATTCGACACAAATCCGAACAGTGCCATTGTTACCACGCCGACTATACAGCCGATAACCGCGCGGCTGAATTGTTTTTGCCTGTGCGAGATTAGTCCTGCGGGAACAACAAGCGCTGCGCCGAGAATAAAGTTTGAAAGTTCGCCGATGCACGCCGTGTTTGAAGTAAAACAGCCTATTGCGTTTTTTATCAGGCACACGAATACTCCCGAAACAGGTCCCATTGTTAGCGCCGCCAAAACCGCGGGAACGTCCGAAAAGTCGAACTTTATAAAGAACGGCATTATCGGGATACTGAAATCAAGATTTGCCAAAAGATACGAAACTGCCGCCATTAGCGCGGTGAATACCAGTTTCCTGACGTCGATACGCTTTCCTTGTTTTACTGTGTTTTCCATAAAAAAGTCCTTTCCTCAGGGTTTAAGGAACTGATTTTCAGCTTTGCGTATTGCTGCAATACGGTTGGCTATTGTACAATTCCCGACTTTTTTCTGAACAAAAATCCCGATTTTCGGACAGCAATCCAAAAATCGGGGCGCAAATATTGAATATTTGTGTTCTGTTCTTTCATCCGGACTATACCGTCGGTATCGGAATTGCACCGATTCAGCAGCTTTCGCCGCTCGCGGACTATACCGCCGGTGAGGACTTTCACCTCGCCCCGAAACAGATTAAAATTTATTTGTGATTTCTCACACTTACATTATATTACTATTTGTTTGATTTGTCAAGGGCTTTTGATATTTTTTTCATCATCTCTTTAAATTATGTTTGCGTGCGTTATTTTTGAAGCCAAAAATATTTCAAAAAGAACTTGATAAATCACATGACGTATGATATAATGTCAGACTGTATATAAAGCCCCATCTACTTTGTCAGCGGTGCTGCGGCAGGCACAAAGCCTAGCCGCAGCACCGCTTCCGCGTATCTGGGGCTTTCTATACAGTCTGAGACTTGGCTTTTTAAACAGGCTGAATGTAATTGTAAACATCTTGCGAAAGGAAGTGAGAAAATGAACGAGGAAATACAAAAAGGTGAACTCGCAGCATTGATTGAATGGCTCAAGACTCACGGACATACAGACACCGAAATTGTTGAATGTCTTGAATACATCAGCAAAACGCGCTAAACTTATAAATTACAACAAAAAAGTTCAAAGAAAATATCGGAAGTAATTTGCCGAAAAATCAATAACTTCTCGCCGTCCGTCATTCGGACGGCTTTTGTTGTCCAAAATTTTTGGTATTGAACAGCGAAAATCAACCCTGATTTATGAACTTCTTCAACAATTTAGCAACTTCCTTTACGTCAATAGGCTTTGAAGTGTGCGCATTCATTTCCGCATCAAGGCACTTCTTAACGTCCTCGGAAAATGCGTCCGCTGTCATTGCTGTGATAGGTATATTGCGGAAAGTTGGTTTGACGGATTGACGCCGATTCTTGTTTAATTTGTCAAGGGCTTTTGATATTTTTTAAATTTATATTCGCGCGGATTATCATAAATCCCGCCGATACCACAACTATAACGCACACGCCTATTCCCACTGCGCTTGTCATTATTATGCGAAATTCGGCGTCGTCACTGCCAAACTGCGAAATCATGGCGGTTGTAAGTGACAGCATTGAAACTACAGCAGCTACGAATTTAACGATTTTAGCCGAGGAAAGCACGGGACTTTTATGCCTGCGGTACTTTACAACGCTTATAACTGCCGAGATAACAGAGTAAAACGAGTATAAAGCCACTGCATATATAAGAAGTCCGGGATAGTCAAAGCCTTTGTCATAAAACACGATAAATACGACAATTACCGCAAGCGTGATATTCATTATCAGCAATATCACTCCGCAAGCCCTGTACAGTTTCCATTCTTTGTCAACATCTTCGCTGTCGGTATGTCTTGCAAGAATTAACCGCATTCCCGCAAGGAGAATGTAGTAAACAGCAAGCGCAATAAACCAGACCGACTCGAAAACAATTCCCGAAACAAGTTTCATTATGATATAAAGAACATTGATTAAGAGTTCAATATATAAAGAAACCGTTGTTCTGAATCTGACGTTGCTGTAATATTTTCCGCCGAAACTTGTTTTCTTAAATTCAGACATCAGTTTGCTTTTCAAAACAGCGTTTTTTATCTTTGCAAACAGCGCTGTAATGTATTTAAATCCCGTTATCGTAACCGTCAGCGCGTATGCCGACAAAAAGTACGACAAGTACTGAACTGCGGGGATTTGTATATCAAAAACCGCAACGCAAATTATCAACCCAAAGCCTATAACCGCGAAAATCAATGTAGGAACAGGCGGCAGGAAAATAAGGCGTTTTAATGTTTCAAGGAGTTTATTCATACTTAGCAGTTCTGATTTATGAACTTCTTCAGCAGTTTAGCAACTTCCTTTACGTCAATAGGCTTCGAGGTGTGCGCATTCATTCCCGCGTCAAGGCATTTCTTTACGTCCTCGGAAAACGCGTCAGCTGTCATTGCTATGATAGGTATATTGCTGTCGGGGCGGTTGGTTTGACGGATAGCCTCCGCCGCTTCATAACCCGACATTTCGGGCATTCTTATGTCCATAAGGATAGCTTTGTAATACCCTATTTCGCTGTTTTCAAACATCTCCTTGCATATCCTGCCGTTTTTGGCGTTGTCGATAACAAGACCTAAATCCGACAAAAGCTCGTTTGCTATCTCGCTGTTTAAGTCGTTGTCCTCAGCAAGCAATATGCGGACGTTGTCAAAACTTTCGGTATCATCGGGGCGCTCTGCCGTTATTGTATCGTCAACTGACGGCGTTTCACCGCCCGATGCGTATTTTTTCAATCCGTAGTACAATGTGGATTTGAACAGCGGTTTTGCTATAAATCCCGAAATCCCCGCTTCTCTTGCGTCTTTTTCAATATCCGACCAGTCATATGCCGAGATAAGCATTATCGGAATATCGTTTCCAAGCTTTTCCCTTATACGCCTTGCGGTTTCAATGCCGTCAATTCCCGGAAGTTTCCAGTCCAGAAGTATTATATGGTACGGGTTTATGTCGTGATAGTCCTCAATCTGCTTTATCGCGCTTTCACCGTCAAGCGTCCATTCTGCGTTAATGCCTATCTTTTCGAGCGCGTCGGAGGCTGACTTGCATATAAGCTCGTCATCATCTACAACCAGCATATGCCAGTTGGGCAAAATCATATCTTCCTCGCGCTCTTCTGCAATTTCAAGGTCAAGCGTCACATAAAAGCAAGTGCCTTTTCCCTGCTTGCTTTCAACGCGGATTTCGCCTTTCATGGCGTCAACTATGTACTTAGTAATCGCCATTCCCAAACCCGTGCCCTCGGTTTTATGAACGCGCTTTGTGTCCTCTCTTGCGAAAGCGTCAAACACGGTTTTCTGAAATTCCTCGGTCATTCCTATGCCGTTGTCGCGGACTTCGAGATGATACCTCGCGAAATTTTCGCCTTTCGGTGATTTTTCCTCATACAGCCTTACTTCGATATTCCCCTCGTCGGGAGTGAATTTCACGGCATTTGAAATAAGGTTGAGTATAACCTGATTAAGTCTTACGGAATCGCAGTAAACGCTTTCGTGTTCTATGTTTTCAATGGAAACGTTGAATTTCTGACGTTTATTTTTAACCTGCGGCTGAACTATGCTTACAATTCCGTCCATAACCTCTCTTAAGGAAACGTCCGACATTGAAAGCGTCATTTTCCCGCTTTCTATCTTCGACATATCGAGAACATCATTTATAAGCCCTAACAAATGCCTGTTAGAAACGCTTATTTTTTCAAGACAGCTTTCAACCTGCGCGCGGTTGTCAATGTTTGACATAGCAATAGCAGTCATGCCGACAATTGCGTTCATGGGCGTTCTTATATCGTGCGACATATTCGACAGAAACTCGCTTTTCGCGCGGTTTGCCTGCTCTGCTTCAAGGCGTGCGGCTTCAAGCAGTTTCATCTGCTTCCTGCTTGACCTGTAATAGATAACGAAAATGACTACAAGCACCGCAAGGTTTATCAGCATACAGGCAATCATAAGTATCAGCCTTACACGACCTAAAGATTCCATTATGCTGTCAATGCTTCCGAAAGGCATAACCGTTATAAGGTACCATTCGGTGTCTTTCAGGGGACTTGCGAATATATGGCGCATTTGTCCATTAACAAGAGCGGAGTTGTTGTAAATCTCGCGCTTTTCCATTGCGCTCGAAAGTTCGGATATAACCTGCTCAATGCGCTGTTCATCTGTATCGCCCATCATCTCACGCATAACGTCGAAATAGTTGTTAAGTTCGGGATAGCTTGTGTTGTTTACGATAAAACTGCCGTTTGACCTGATAAGCCGAGTTTGCAGAAGAATGTCCTTTTCATCAAGCGACAGCGCGTCAGATATGTAACTAATAGGTACTGTCGCGACAACGGCTATGCTCTCGCGGTTTTCGGGCAGGCGATAATGTTCAGGAATGCCTATCATAACAACGCGCTCGCCGTTTGGAACAGTTCCAACCGCGATTTTCTTATCACCGTTTTTAAGAGACATGAAGAACTTGGATTCGGCAGGCAACTCAGCCATATCTCCGTAAATCATCTCAACAGAACTGTCCTCAAGCATAAATCCTAACGACTGATAATCTCTGACAGTGCCTTGATACTCCATATTCTTTATAAGCTCGCCGTATGGCGCAGAGCCGTCGGGATTTAGCTTTATAAGAGACGCAAGCGAAGACATACGCAGTTCTATTGTGTTTTCAAACTGCTCGGACATTTCGTTGCTCATGCCCTCCATGTATATCGTGCCGATTTCGCCTACAGCCTCACGGCTTTTATACGACATAAGCGCGGAAAGTATTCCGAGCGTGCCGACTGTTGCCGTAAGCAATGCCAGCAGACTAACGACAAGAAAACGCGACATTTTCATAGGTTTTTTATCGCCGTTTGTTTCTTTCAATATATTTACCAACCTTTCTTAATTTCAGGAAAACATATCATATACAAAATATCCGAATACCGAAAAGTATTCGGATAGAGTAACCGATTTGCCGAGAAAATTACTGCGTCAGTCAAGTTCACCTAATGCCGACATTACCTTTTCATACTCCGATTTTACAATTTCGGAAAGCTCGGGGGTGTTGTCCGCAACCTGATTTCTAAGCGCTTCCGTAAGTTCCGACGAAGCTTTCTGAAGCTTGTCAAGACCTAAGTTTGCGCACACTCCCTTTAAAGTATGCGCCATTCTGAAAGCAAGCGTATAATCCTCGTTTTTCAATGCCTCGAAAAGCTGTTCTGCCGATTTGTCATTCGGAAACTTTCTGATGAATTTGTCTACCATTTTCTCCGAATTTCCCATTCTCAAAAGCACGGATTTATAATCCGAACCTATGCTGTCATAAAATTCCTTTAACGTCAATTGTATCCGCTCCTTTCATAATCCCATAAGGACAATCGTTCAGCACGAAATTGCCCATAGTTCCCACATATCTTTGCTGGTCGTCAACCGCCCACACCGTAAGGCAGACAACTCTGTAATCATACCCGCCATCGTCTGTTGTGCTTACCTCGATTTTCTGCACGCCGTTTTCATCTGTAATCCGGCGCAGATAAAGCTGAATTACAGGGTGTTCCGAGTTTGCTTTCCTGATAAGTTCTATAACGGTTTTTACCGTATCGCTTCCGAAAACAGCCGTCAGTTTCTGGTCGGAAAACGGATCCATTATGCTTTCGGGAAGTTCGAATGCTTCCGCAACATTATCCGAAAGCGTAAGAATGCGGGTTGAAACGCTGTATTCAAATCCGCAGTCGCCCAACATTCCCTTTAAAAAACGGGTTTTTACCTTTTCATAGTCAAGCCTGCGCAATATTCTGTCCGAAGAATACAGCGCGTCATTTTTGAGCAATTCCCGCGCGAACGCCTTTATTTCGTGTTCGCCCTTTGAATTAAGCCCGCTGCCCTTTTCCTTGACCGCGCGCATTTCCTCCTGCGACAGCTGTAAGCACTGCAATAGCAAAGGATTAAACGTACCGCATTCGTTGTTCAGTATCATATCAATAGCTTTTTCGTGGGTGAACGCCTTTTTGTACACTCTGTCAGCCGTCAGCGCGTCATAAACGTCCGCAAGCGATACAACCTGCGCCGCAATCGGTATTTCGTCGCCTTTAAGACCGTCGGGATAACCGCGCCCGTCCCAGCGCTCGTGATGCCAGCGGGCGATAGCGTAAGACAGCTTTACAATAGGTTCTTCGCTGTGAAACGGCAAATCCGACAACATTCTCGCACCCGCCGCGGAATGTGACTTCATGATTTTAAATTCCTCGTCGGTAAGCCTGCCGGGCTTGTTCAAAATCTCGTCGGGAATTGAAATTTTTCCTATATCGTGCAGTGCCGAAGCATTTCCTATAAGTTCAATTTCCGTTTCCGAAAGCTGATACTTGTCGGTTATTTTCAGCAGCGCCCTAAGCAATATCTCCGTGTAATTCTGAACGTTTTTGACGTGCATTCCGCACTCGTTGTTTCTGAACTCAACAATATGCGCAAGAATGTCTATCATCATGCGGGAGTTTTTCTCTCTCTCGTAAAACTGATCGGCAAACAGGTCTGTAAGCTTTTTCTGCTTTGAGTAAAGGGCGATTATGTTCCTGCATCTTTTTTGAACGACAAGCGCGTCAAACGGTCTGCGTATAAACTCTGTAACGCCGAGTTCATATGCCATATGGGTAAGTTCGGGAGAATCCTCCGAGCTTATCATAATCACGGGAATATCGTCAAGCCAGTTGTTTTTGCCCATTACTTCCAGCGCTTCAAGCCCGTCCATTTCGGGCATTATCATATCAAGAAGTATAAGCGAAATTTCCGTGGCGTGTTCTCGTATCATGGCGATAGCGTCTTTTCCGTTTTCCGCTTCAAGTATTTCATAATCCGCCAGCGTATCCGCAAGCAATTCGCGGTTCATCTGTGAATCGTCAACAATAAGTATTTTTCCCATAATTCTTTTGCGTGAAAGCACGCTTACTCCTTACCGAAAAATTCCTTTTAATTCTTGTGCATAATAAATGGCGTAAAAAATATACCCACGCATATTATAACACACTAATTGTCTTTTGTCAACAATTATCGCCTAAATTTTGTATTCTTTCATAGTTGAAAAACTCTGAACACTATGCTAAAAATTTATCTGATTTTTGTGTAATTTGTATAAAGCTGGTTGTTTGCTGTTGACAAATTTAGTAATTTATGATAAGATGTAAATGGTTAGTATTATTTATTTAGAAAGGGCGGTATTTCATGAAATACAAGTTACTCGTAAACGGCAGCAATCAGGCGATTATCAAAGACTTTTTATCCTACAAGGAAAACTACTTTGACTGCCTCAGCACAACAGACGCGTTTGTTGACCTCGAAAAGCATTTCAGGATTTTCGCGCCTCATGCTTTGTTGTGCTTTGTTGAACGCATCTACGACGGACTGCTTGAAAATCTTCAGCAGTTAAAGCAAAGCGACGCGTACAACAATGCGCCGATTGTTTTCGTTACAAAGGAAGAAGTTGCGGAGGAACTTGAAGCTAATCTCGACCGCAGTACGGTTGACCTTGTTCTTTTGCGTCCGATAACGACTGACAACATAATCTTAAGAATTGTAAGGCACCTTGATGATGAAGCCATAAAGCGTTCAGCCGCACTTGCTTCAGAAGCAAGCGCAGGCGCCGAAGAAACACAGCCGACTGCCGACTTCCCGCATGAAGTTGTAGAAAATCCCGAACCGCCCGTAAAACAAGTAAGCGCACCCGAACCGCCGAGGAAAAAGCATATTCTGGTTGTCGACGACGACAGAAACGTTCTTAAAATGCTTAAATCCGCTCTTGAAGAAAAATATGAAGTTACTTCTACGCTTAACGGATTGCTTGTAGAAAAGGTGCTTGCGGCAAAGCAGGTTGACCTTATCGTTCTTGACTATGAAATGCCGATAATGACGGGCGCTGAAGTTTACCGTAAAATCAAGGCAAACAGCAAGTATGCAAAAATCCCGATTTGTTTCCTTACGGGAGTTTCAGAGCGCAGTAAAGTAGAAGAAATCATGTCGCTGAAACCCGACAGCTATTTGCTTAAGCCTATCGACCTTGAAATGCTTAAGACAGCGATAGGCAATCTAACATAAAGAAACGGTGGTTTTTAAATATGTCTGATGACAGAAACAACAATGATGATGTTCAGCTTCATCTTACCGACCTTATAGACGTTGAGATATTACAGCAGATACAGGACGCATTTTCCGACATGACGGGAATGGCGGCGCTTACGACCGACGAATTTGGAAATCCCGTAACAAAAGGCAGTAACTTCACCGAGTTTTGCATGACTTATACCCGAATGTCAAAACTTGGAAAAGCACGCTGTGAAAACTGCGACAAGCGCGGCGCGGAAATAACTCTTGAAAGCGGAAAGTCCTGTACATATTACTGCCATGCGGGGCTGGTGGATTTTGCCGCGCCGATTATGGCAAACGGAGTTATGGTGGGCAGTTTTATCGGCGGTCAGATACTTACAAGCGAACCCGAACTTGAAAAGTTTGAGGAAATTGCAAAGGAACTTGACATTGATCCCGAAAAATACAAAGAAGCTGTAAAGAAAGTAAGAATAACCGACAAGAAGAGTATTGACAAGGCGGCGCAGTCGCTTTTCACTATTGCAAATACGCTTTCAAATATTGCGTACAAGAGTTATTGCTTATACCACAGCAACATTGAAATCGAAAAAGCGTCGAATATGAAAAGCGACTTTCTGGCAAATATGAGCCACGAGATAAGAACTCCCATGAACGCAATTCTGGGTATGGTCGATTTGGCGCTGAGAGAGGAAATGTCGCCTGCCGCAAGGGATTTTATAAAACAGATAAAGGCTTCGGGAAAAAATCTTCTTGTTATCATAAACGATATACTTGACTTTTCTAAAATCGAAGCGGGCAAAATGGATATAATCGAGGCGACATATGAACCTCTTTCGGTTATAAACGACGTTGCAAGCATTGTAAACAGCAGAATAGGCATAAAGCCCATTGAATTTACAATGGATATATCCACAAAGCTTCCGAAAAAGCTTTACGGCGACAATTACAGAGTACATCAGATATTGATAAATCTGCTTAACAATGCCGTAAAGTTTACAAGGCAGGGCGAGGTGCATTTGTCCGTCAGCTGTGAAATTGACAAAAATGATCCCGAATTTGTCATTATAACTATCTCTATTGCCGATACGGGCATAGGAATAAAGAAAGAGGATATGAGCAAGCTGTTCAACTCTTTCCAGCAGGTTGACAGCAAGCGAAACCGCAATATAGAAGGTACGGGTTTGGGACTTGCCATTTCGCAGCAGCTTTTGCGCATGATGAACGGTACGATTTCCGTTGAAAGCGAATATGAAAAAGGCACAAAGTTTACGTTTGTTATCCCGCAGAAAATAATTGACGGCGCTAACTGCATACCTCCTTTGAGCGAGCCTGAGCAGGCGGCGGTGCTTGTGGAAAATGCATACGTCAGAAAACAGCTTTACAAGGATTTGGACAAAATAAAGGTCGGATATACCGAAATTTCAAACATAAGCGAAGCGGCGGGCGCGTCGCAGAAGTTTGTGATTGTCGAAGAGCAGTTCTTAAATGAAGAGTTGTTTGAGTATCTGCGCGCGTATCCCGATGTAATATGCATAGGCATAACAAGTTACACCTACCGCAATACAATTACGGATATTCCGAACATCAAGATACTGCGAAAGCCCGTTTATTCGCTCAGCCTTTATAACGCAATGGGCATAGCGCATATTGAGCTTGAACTGGACAACAGCGAGGAAAATGCGTTTACATTTGTTGCGCCGACAGCAGAGATACTTATAGTTGACGACAACTCTGTAAATCTTACCGTGGCAAAGGGGCTTTTAGAGCCTCTTGAAATGAAGATAGACACTGCCGACAGCGCGGGGAAAGCCATTGAAATGCTCCACAAAAAGCAGTACGACATAATCTTTATGGACCATATGATGCCCGAAGTTGACGGAGTTGAAGCAACGCATATTATACGCCGTCTTATGCACAATTACGACAATGTTCCGATAATTGCGCTGACGGCAAACGCAGTAAGCGGTGCAAGAGAGATGTTTATTAAAGAGGGCATGAACGATTTTGTTGCAAAGCCTATTGAAATAATGGACATAACCTCAAAGCTTAAAATGTGGCTGCCGCCGCACAAGATAGTGCTTACAATGGGCAAAGGCAACGGACAGAATAAAGAGGGTTCAACACTGCCCGATAAGATTGAGGGATTGAACATCTCCGAAGCGCTTAAACTTCTTGGCAGCGAAACGCTGTTCAAGTCCGTTTTAAAGGAGTACTTCATTTCAATCGACAAGAAATCTAAATCAATTGAGGGGCATTACAACGAAAACAGAATACGCGACTATACCATTGAGGTTCACGCATTAAAGAGCAGTTCAAGGCAAATAGGCGCGGATAAACTTTCAAAGCTTGCGGCAGATCTTGAAAAAGCAGGAAACGAAAACGACATTGAGTTTATCGAGAAGAACACGCCGTCATTGTTGGAGCAATACAGAGCGTTTAAGGATATTCTGGCGCCGCTGTTTCCCGAATGTACGACTAAAGCAGAAAAACAGGCGGCAAACAGCGAGGAAATACGCTCGCTGCTCGGCGAACTGAAAGAAGCGCTCGATAATTTCGATACGTTGCAGGTAGACGACGTTATCGAGAAAATGTCAGCGTATGAATACCCCGCCGATCAGCTTGCCCTCTTCAAAAAGCTCAACTCTGCCGCCGAAAACACAGATATCGAGG
>CANQOJ010000046.1 GCA_947625455.1 uncultured Clostridia bacterium
CCCTCTATTATTCCCGCACGCTCGTAAATTGACGCAAGGTTTGAATAGAGATAGCCGGGGTAGCCTTTTCTTCCGGGGATTTCGCCCTTTGATGATGAAAACTCGCGCAATGCCTCGGCATAACTTGTCATATCCGTCATTATTACAAGAATGTGCATATTCTTCTCAAACGCGAGATATTCAGCGGCAGTAAGCGCGCACATAGGCGTTAAAAGCCTCTCGATAATCGGATCGTTTGAAAGATTTAAGAACATACAAACTCTCTCGATTGCGCCCGTGTCCTCAAATGAACGGCGGAAATAGTCCGCAACGTCATTCTGAACGCCCATCGCCGCGAACACAATAGCGAAATCCGCACTGTCCGCGCCCGTTATCTTCGCCTGCCTTGCAATCTGCACGGCTAGTTTGTTGTGAGAAAGACCGGAGCCCGAAAATATCGGAAGTTTCTGCCCTCTGATAAGCGTCACAAGCGCGTCTATAGAGGAAATGCCCGTGTGGATATAGTTGCGGGGATATTGACGTGCAACGGGATTTAATGCTCTGCCGTTTATGTTGCCCATTTTTTCGGGAAAAATTTCGCCCAGTCCGTCAACGGGCTTTCCCGCGCCGCTGAAAACACGACCGAGTATTTCGGTTGAAAGCGGGATTTCGAGCGGTTTTCCCGTGAAAATCGTGCGGGTATTTTTGAGCGACATTGAACGCGTGCCCTCGAAAACCTGCAAAATTACTTTGTCGCCCTCGATTTCCACAACGCGCCCAACGCGCTCTGTGCCGTCGTTAAGGCGTATTCTTGCAATCTCGTCGTATGACACGCCCTTTACACCCTCAAGCGCGACAAGAGGACCGTTTATGTCCGTAAGGCCCATATACTGTATGTTGTCCATAATTACCTCGTTTTAAGCGATAGAAAGCGCGTTTATCCTCTCGTCTATCTCTTTGAAATATTCGTCAAACATTGAAAGTTTGTCGTTCGGAATATCGTACTTCATCTTAAGCGCTTTTTCAAAAAGCCCCGTTGATTTTATCTCCGAAAGCGTCCTGCCGGCCCTGACAGCGGAAAGCGATTTTTGGTATAAATCAACGATAACTTTCATCATAAGCCGCTGTTTCTGCAAAGGCACAAACGTGTCGTCCTTATGATAGGCGTTCTGCTGTAAAAATCCCACGCGCACAACTTTCGCTATCTCAATCGCGAGTTTCTGATCATCGGGAAGTACGTCCGCACCTATCAGTTTTACAATTTCCATAAGCTTGTTTTCTTCGCTCAATATATCGGAAATTCCTTGCCTTAGCACCATAAAATCGGGACTTACCTTGTTGAAATAGTCCGAAAGTTCTTCGGCATATTCCGAATAACTGCTGTTCCAGTCGATAGCGGGGTAATGGCGCGCGTATGCAAGCGACTTGTCGAGCGCCCAGAAGCACCTTACAAAGCGCTTTGTGTTTTGAGTTACAGGTTCCGAGAAGTCCGAGCCTTGCGGAGATACCGCGCCTATTATCGTTACCGAACCCTCTGTTGAATTGAGATTTTCGACATATCCCGCGCGCTCGTAAAATTCCGCAAGCCTTGACGGAAGATAAGCGGGGAAGCCCTCTTCTGCGGGCATTTCCTCCAGGCGTCCCGAAATCTCTCTCAATGCCTCAGCCCAGCGCGAAGTTGAATCCGCCATAATCGCAATATGATACCCCATATCGCGGTAATATTCCGCGAGCGTTATCCCCGTGTAGATTGACGCCTCGCGCGCCGCCACGGGCATATTCGAGGTGTTCGCGATAAGCACCGTTCTGTCTGTAAGCGGTAAACCTGATTTTGGATCGACAAGTTCCGAAAATTCTTCAAGCACCTGCGTCATTTCGTTTCCGCGTTCGCCGCACCCTATATAAACGATAATGTCCGCGTCGCACCATTTCGCAAGCTGATGCTGTGTCATGGTCTTTCCCGTGCCGAAACCGCCGGGAATTGCCGCAGTACCGCCTTTTGCTATGGGGATAATGGTGTCGATAATGCGCTGTCCCGTTATAAGCGGTACTGTAGCCCGAAGATGCCTTTTAATAGGGCGCGGGATTTTTATCGGCCATTTCTGCACAAGCGAAAGCTCTCTGATTTCTCCGTTTTCAAGCTTTAACTTCAGCACAACGTCATTTACCTTATATTTCCCGTTTTCCGCCGCATAAACTACCTCTCCGCTGATATTCGGCGGTATCATGCACTTGTGAGTGATAAGCGGAGTTTCGGGCATTGTGCAGTAAACGTCGCCTCCGCGCAGAATATCTCCCGTCTTTGCCGTCATAGTAACGTCAAATTCGCGCTCGGTATCAAGTGAAAACAGACTGCTTCCCTCTGTTACAAACGCCCCCGTCAGCTTTGTCATATCTTTCAGAGGACGTTCAATGCCGTCGAAAATGTTTGAGATTATACCCGGACCTAACGTTGCGCAAACGGGCGCGCCCGTGCCGAAAATAGGCTCTCCCGCCTTCAAGCCTGCCGTTTCCTCGTAGACCTGAACGGTCGTAAACTCATCTGTTATTTCAATAACTTCTCCGATAAGTTTGCGGCTGCCTACAAGAACCATTTCGAGCATTGAAAAGTCCTTTGTACCCTTTGACTTTACAACGGGCCCGTTTATTGAATAAATCGTGTTCAAAATTCTCACCCGCTCACAATCTTAATTCTTTCTTGTCGGAAAATGCGGATTTTTCGTCGTCAAGCGCCTTGTCAAGCGTGAAATCGCAGAAAAGTCCCTTTTCCTCGTCAAGTGCGCCTATTCCGCCGAGCATTATCGCATTGTCCGCGCGCACTTCATTCTTGCAGAGCGTTTTCAGCTTTTCAACGTCGCGTATCGCGCACAATATAACGCATTTTTCGCCCAAAGCGTTTTTTGCCTTTTCAAGCGACCTTTTAAGGTACGCGTCATATTTTTCGCTTTCGGCAAAGGCTTTAAGGTCCTGCTTTATTTCCTCGAAAAACCCGTCAACAAGTTCTTTTCTGTACGCTCTTACAGCCTTTGAGGTTTCATAGTCGCACCGCGAAAGTTCGCGTTTATAACGCTGTTCAAATGCGGTTTGCTCACGGCGTATCTCGGAAATTGCCTCGCGGGCGGCGGCTTCTTCTTTTTCCCTGCCCGCGGCGGTTTTTTGGTCGCGTATTTTCGCGGTAATCAGCGCTATTTCCTCGTCAGCCTGCTTGTTGACATTTTCCGCGAACATTTTCATTTTATAGCGGTTTATCTCGTTAAGATCCATAAAATTCTCCGAATTTACAGTTTTATCCCTATCGACTCTTCAATATACCTGCTTATAGCTTCCGAAATGCCCTTTGAGCCGTGGCGGTCGGGGATTTCGACTATAAGCGGTCTGCGAAGGTTTAGTTTTATGTCGTATATTTTGTCGGTGCATAATTTAGCGCATATCTCGGTTATAAGCACCACCGCAATATTCTTGTCAGCTACAGCGTCAGACAGCGCTTTTGAAACCTCGTCTGCGGTATGCGCGACAACGCCCTCTATGCCCGCAATTCGCATTCCCATTTTAGTGTCGATATTGTCGCTAATCAGAAAAAATTTCATATTATTACCTGAATTTCAAATCAACCGAACAAAATCAGTATCGAAATAAGCAGACCGTAAATTGCAACGCCCTCGCCAAGTGCAACGAAGATAAGCGCCTTTGACAGCACCTTTTCGTTTTCGGAAATAGCGCCTATCGCCGCAGGAGCGGCAGAGCCAACGGCAATTCCTGCGGCAATCGAGCCTGCGCCCGTTGAAATCGCTGCGGCAAGGTACTTCATGCCCGCGTCGCTTAACATTCCCGCCGCGTTGGTTACAGCTTCTGCTGTTTCGGCAAACGCAGTTGTAAACGGCAAAAGCGTCGTCATAATCAGCACGCCGAAGAATGACGCGATGTTTGTAACTACCGCGCGTTTTGCGTTGGTCGGTTTGCCTTTGCTTTTGCGCGCAAGCGTTACAAATATCGGCGACATAATAAGCGCCAAAGCTATAAGCGGCAAAATGAAAAACAATATCTTATCCATAACATTTATTCCTCCGAAATAAATTTTAATCCGAATTTAAATCAAGCGTGACAGGCGAAAAGACCTTTCCGTTTCCGTCATAGAAACGGCTGAACACCTCGTAAAATTCAAGCCTTAACACTTGTATTCCCGACAGAAGTCCCTCTATGCCCATTACGAGAATATTTCCGATAATGTACGTTATAACCGTTGCGAATGTAACGGGGTTATCGGGGTTGGTTGTGCCCGCAAGCTGTGATACGACGAGCATAAATCCCGCGTGCGAAAGCACGAAACCGCCTATTCTTAAGTAGCTCATGGTGTTTGACAGAAATGTTATAGCACCCTCTAAAATGTCGATAAACGCCTCCGCAACGCTGAATTTCACTTTCCTCTTTTCAATAAGCGCGGACAGCGGTGCTTTGAGGAAAATAAGCAAAGCGGGCAATGCAATCAGAATTATAACATACGGCGCGCTGAACATCTGAAGTCCGAACAAAAACGTACCGCCTACTCCCATTAACAGTGCCGCATAAATCACCGCGCCCGAAACTCCGTTTATTGAAAACAGCGCTTCTCCCGGCTTTTTCGCGCGGAAATTCTTGACTATATTGAATATGATTGAAATCAGTATAAGCACCGCGCCTAAAATAAGCGTGAAGATAAGAATTACCATTGCCGCCTGGAAGATGTTTTCGGGGTGTTCGGGTATTCCTAATCCGCTTAGTAGTTTGCAAACTCCGTGCCAGATGTTTTCGCGGTGGTATATGGGCGTAATTATCGTTTCTATTCCGAAAACAGAACCGTAAACGCACCCAAACAGCGCCGAGAATATTCCGAGCCTTGTCATTATGGGCGCAAGTCCGTTTTTCGTCAGCTTTGAAAGCACAAGCCCAAGGATTGACAGCACTATCCCTTGACCTACATCGCCGAACATAATTCCGAACATCAGCATATAGGTAAACGCAACATAAGGCGTTGGATCAAATCCGCTGTAACAGGGGAGACCGTACATTTTTATAAACATCTCAAACGGTCGTACAAAGCGGTTGTTTTTAAGTTTTACGGGAACGGTTTCCGACGCGTTTTTATGCTCAATCGGTATCTCGTCATAGCTTACCTCGGCTTTTTCGAGCAATTCCGACAGTTTTTTGCTTTCATGCGTCGGCGCATATCCCGAAAATGAAAATCTTCCTCCCGAAACTATCGCCTTTCGCCTTAGTTCAAAACACTCGCTCTTGAATTTCAGCTTTCTCAATACCGCCGAAAGTTCACTTCCTATCTTGTATGTAAAATAAGCAAGGTCCTCTTCGGCTTTGCGCTTTGTTTTTTCCTCGGCGGCAATAACTTCAGCCAGCTTCTTGTCGGCATTCTCAGCGTTGTCCTCAAGATAGTCGGGAAGTCTTGTACGCTCAAATCCCAGGGCGTTCATAATTTCGTCCGAAAACTCCGCGAGATTTTTCGGTACGAAATAAATCCCGTACACATACTCTTCGTTTCGCTCAAACGGCTGAAATACAAAGCACTTTTTCGTGTAATAGCCGAGTTTTGCTTCGTTTTCAGCGGGAAGCCTGCCTATGCGCGTTTTGATGTACTTCATTGTAAAAAGTTCGCTGAACGGCACGTCAAGTCCCATGAGGTGCTTTACATAAGCGTCCGTCTGCTTATGTTCTTCAAGCGCCGAGTTTGTTTTTTCCAGAGCGTCCGAAAGTTCGTCATATTGCTTGCTTATGTTTTCGGCATAAACGCTGAAATCTTCGGGAGATTCAAGGTTTATCTCCTCGGAATTGTACGATTTTGCGGTTATGCCGAGATTTGACGAGATGTCCGTAAGCTTTGACAATGCGTCGCGGAACGGGTTTTGTTCTGTAAGCGCGTTTTTTGATTTCGCGTGAGATGAAAACTCAAACGCTCCGCTCTCACAGCAAGCCGCAAGCGCGCTGTCAAGCCTTTCTTCAAGCCCCTCGACCGACCACAGCGACATCTTTTCAATCGCCATTTTTTCACCACCCTACAATACAAGCATTTTTAGAATATCTTCGCCGTTTAGTCCATACCTTACGCCTTCAATAAGCGTTCTTATGTTTTTAAGTTCAATTGAAAGACACTGCGTAAGCGAGAAATAAACCACCGCGGGACTTTTCGACAGCCTTAAGCTTTTTTCAAGACTGTGAAGACTTATTGAATCCGTAAGCAGTTCAATGGTCGCGCAGTTGCCTTTTGCTTTAAGATATTCAGCGATTTTATCAATGCTTTTTTCTTTCACGAGTTCTTCAATTTCCTCCGCCGTCAGCCTGTATCTGAAAGGTATAAGCAGCGCGCGGTTTTCCTTTGAGGTCATGCCCGAAAAACGCGCTTCTCTGTACATTGAAACAACGTTTTCCATGTCTATCGTTTTAAGCACGGCGGTTTTAAATTCTTTGCGTTCAATTCCGCTGAAATCATTTTCAATAAGTTTCAGCAGATTTAAATAATACTCTGCATACAGTGCGCTTTCAAATTCGGGAATGTCCAAAACTCCCGCAGCTGAAGCATCCGACAGCAGTTTCTTGATTTTCCTGCCTCTGCAATACCGATTTTTCATCAGAATTTCCGCCATGCCTGCGACATTGTCAGCGCTTGCCAAAGCGGGCAGGTCAAGTTTTGAATGTTCCTCGATAAATGACGGCAGTGCGGCTATATAATAGTCCGAACTTTTGGAAATGACCGCGCTTACGGCGGAAATTATCTGTTCAATTTCGAGCCTTGCGACAATGAACTTGAAATAATTTCGGCAGTTGCTGTAATCGAATATATGAAAACTCTCGAAAACGTCATATGTTGCGCGTTTAAGAAGTTCTTCAAGTCTTCCTCTGTGAATTGTCCTCGAATTTACGTCAGCAAGCGCGTGTTCATATCTCTTTGTCTGTTTTAAATATTCGCATACGTCAGCGACTGTGTTCATTGAAGCAAGTTTCGCATAATCCTCCCGCGTCAGTCTGCGCCCATATACCGCGCGGGATTTCGCCAGCACCGCATTAGAACTGAACGACATTTTATCCCTCCGTTATGCGGGAAATGATTTCCGATTTCCATTGTGCCTTGTTCTTTTCAAAGATGTCCGAAAGCTGTTTTTGACGCAGGCTTCTTTCCTTTTCAGCGCCCGAAAGCTTTTCGGAAAGGTTCTTTTCCTGTTCACTGCGGAGTTTCATTGTCTTTTCGCGCTCAATTTCGACTTTTTCCGTCCTGGATTTTGCCATAGCGCTTCCATACTCCGCAGAGCGTTTTTTCTCCGCGTTTATTTCTTCTTCCGCGCGTTTTGACGCGGTTTTATCAAGAGCGATTATTTCATTCAGTATATTCATTACAAACCTCGATTTTCATTTGGTTCGGCAAACTTTTTTGTCTGCATATACATCTATAATATACCAAAATTCATCTCCCGTCAAGAGGTATTTTGAAATTTTCTCAAAAAATGCTGTTAAATATGTCAACAAAAAATAAAACAACATTCGGCAAACAACATTGTCATTTGCCGAAAGCAAAAACAACGTTTTCCGGGTGAAAATATCGTTTGATGACGAAGCAGCGCTCCGAGGCGGCGAAACCCTGCTGACGCAGTAAGCATGTTTCTTCCAAAGGCTTACAGTTTTTTGTGGTCAGAACTTGCGGCTTATATTGTGTTGTTCATATCTTTAAGAACTTCAATATTACCGCCTTTGGAAGAAACATGCTTAGGCTACGCCTTGGTTTCGCCGCCTCAGAGCGGGGTAGTTTGGGATGAAAAGAGCGCAAACCCTTGATAGGTTTGCGCTCTGATAATATCAAAACAATCTAAATAACACCTTATAATCTAGCTTCCAGCCTCTTTATTTCCAGCTTCTAGGTTGTCAAAATCTGTACGATTTCGCCCCGTTTTCAAATGCCGTAAACACTTTTTCAAGAGCGTCAAGCGCCGTCTTTTCATCGGGGAATGAAGCCAAGATACCGTTTCCGTTAAGTTCGGTCGTCACTCCCGCCGAACCCGTTATAACGAACTTTTCCTCCTTTTTTCCTCCGTAATTCTTTGTAACCGAAAGCGTCTGACAGTCCATTATCTGCCTTTTATTCTGAGAAAAAATCAGCATTTTAATATCTCCCGTTATACATTCTGCTTGGGTTTCTCATTGTCGGAATGTATTTTCTTTTCCACAAAAGAGTTCAGCATATCCTTTATGTCAATTCCCAAGCCGTCCAAAAGTCCCGACGAAGCCTGTGTTGTGGCTTCTGTGATGTCCTTTACAAGTTTTGCGGTATTTCCGTCGCCGTACATTGTTATCTTGTCAATGTTTTCAAGCGGCTTTGCTATTGCCTGTGCAATTGCGGGCATTTGTTCGAAATACATCTGCAATACCGCCGCTTCTTCCATTTTTCGCATTGCTTCCGCTTTCTTGTCAAGACCTTCGGCTTCCGCCAGCGCCTTTGCCCTTACCGCTTCAGCCTCCGCAAGACCTTTCGCCCTTATACCCTCAGCTTCCTGTTCAGCCGCAAAACGCGCCGCTTCAGCCTTAGCCTTCGCCGCCGCAGCTTCATTTTCAGCCGTCACGAGAATTGCCGCCGCTTCGTTTTTCTTTATTTCAAGTTCCGCTTCGGCATTTCTGATGTCCTCGTACTTCTTCGCATCGGCGTTTTTGGAAATTGTATACAATTCCGCGTCAGCTTTTTGCTGTGCGGCATATTTCTGCGCTTCTGCGGTTTTCTTTACCTCGGCTTCAAGCGCTCTTTCCTTTATTTCAGCCTCTTTAGCCTTTATCTCGACTTCTTTTTCCTGACGCGCAAGATTTGCGTTAGCTGTGGTTATCTCAATAGTCTTGCGCTGTTCTTCTTCCTGGATTTTATAAGCCGCGTCAGCTTCCGCTTTCTTTATGTCGGCAGAGCGCTTCAGCTCCGCCTGCTTTATTTCAAGTTCATTCTGGCGCACGGCAATAGCTGTTTCGCTGTCTACCTTTGCGTCATTTGCCTTGCGGTTTGCTTCAGCCTGCGCAATTCTGATATCGCGCTCGGCTTCTGCCTTTGAAATTGCGGCTTTCTTGCGTATCTGCATGGTATTGTCGATACCCATGTCGTTGATAACGCCGTTGTCGTCAACAAAATTCTGAACGTTGAACGATACGATTTCAAGCCCCATAGCCTTTAAATCGGGATCGGCATTCTGACGTACTTTATCTGCGAAAGCCTGTCTGTTGGAAATCATTTCCTCAAGCCGCATCTGTCCGACAATTTCACGCATATTGCCCTCAAGTACCTCGCGCGCAACGCCCGTTATGTACTGAACATTTTTGTTGAGGAAGTTCTGCTGTGCTTTTTCAATGGTTTCGGCAGACGGTGAAATTTTGACGTTTACAACAGCGTCAATCATGATGTTGATATAATCGGCAGTAGGTACAGCCTGCGCCGTCTTTACGTCAACCGACATAAGCGCGAGTTCAAGCACGTCGCATCTCTCGAAAAACGGCAGTTTGACCGCAGCTTTTCCGATAACAACCTTTGCTTTTCTTCGCAGACCGCTTATAATAAACGCTTTATCGGGCGGCGCTTTGCGGTAGCCCGCCGCAAACATGATTATAACGATTACTGCGATTACAATGGCAATAATAATAGGAACCAACAAATCTTCAGGCATAAATACTCCTTTCCAACCCGCGCAAACCGACTTGCGCGCTGATTTTATTATACAATATTTATACCCGTTTTGTCAAGTGCAAAATAGTGGCTGGATTTTTCAGTATACAGCGGACAATGGACGCATTATCTGCTTCGCGGAAAACGTTATTCAAACGCGCCTTTCCTTTTCAATGCGCGTCCTGTCCTGCGCGCTCCGGGGTGCAGCCACTCAAATTCGCGCAGCGAATTTGACGCGCGCCGCGCGTGGCTTTGGCGAAGCGGGAAACGCGTTTTTCCTATTCGGACAACTTTTCCGCTTCGCCAAAGCCGTGGCTGCACCCCGGAGCGCACGGACGTGGTTTGAAAGGAGAGGAGCGTTTGATGCCCAGTGACACAAACAACATTTCCTGTTTTAGAATTGGTTTGACTTCAACTCTAACCTCTAATAGGGTTTCGTCACCAAACGCTGCATTTATCAAAAAAACGGGAGCGCCGAAACGTTCCCGTGTTATTTTTGTTTACCTCAACGGCATAAATACAATCTCGCCTTTGTCAACTATCGCTCTTACGTTGTTTTCAACATTCTTAACCGCAAGAATACTTGAATTTATCCTAAGTCTTACTCCCGGATAAATCATGCGCTTAGCCGAAACCGAAACATTCTGCGTGAGTTCAAGGTCCTTGTCTATTTCCTCAATGCGCGCCTTGTTCTTTTTGATTTCGTTCTGCATTTTAATGCGGTTTCTGAGCGCGTCGCTCTTCATTGTTTCACGTTCGGGCGACAGTTTGGAAACCTTTGCAAGTTCCGTCAATGTCGTTAAAATCTTTGAAAGCTGGTCGATTTTATCTTCAAGTTCGTTGTTGTTCTTTTCAAGCGCGTCGCGCTCCTCGCTCAAAATCGCGTTGTTTCCAAGCGTAAGTTCGGTTTTTACATACTTGTCCGAGCCTATGACGGACGCTTCAATGCCGTCAAGCGCGGTATATTTTCCGCCCATCATAACGCCCTTGCCCGTAGCTATAATCTTCTTTCCCGAAAAAACGTTGCCGCCGACAAAAGATGCGCTTTCGACATTGCCCTTGCATCTGACGTTGGAGTTTTCGCAGAAACCGAGTTTTACCGTGCCTCTGCACTCAATGCTTGAGTTTATACTGCCGATTTTAATGCTGATATTTCCGTCAGCGTAAAGTTCAGCGTTGTTCACCGAACCCATAACGCTTATATCCTTTTTAGAGGTAACTCTGAAGCCCTCAAACACACTGCCTTTGATAGATACGCTTCCTATAAAGTCGATATTTCCGCTTGAAACGTCAACATCACCGTTAACCACAAGCGTTTCGTCAACGCAGAACGCTCCGTTTTTAAACGAAAGATTTCCGTCAACCGCGGCAATAATCTCCGCCCCGTCGTTTATAAGCGAAGTGCCTGCGCCGATATTGAGCTTTACCGGAACTCCTTTTTTCTGTAAAACGGTGCGCCCCGTTATATCTTTTCCGGGTTTTCCCTCTGTGGGAGGCGTTATGGTCGCTATGGGAGTGCCTGCGGTTATGTTTCTTACAAGACCGAGATTTTTATAGTCAACTATACCGTGTTCGTTTTCAACAGGCGCAACACTCTGTTCGGGCTTGTAAAAATACCTAATCTCGCCGTCAATTCCGTTTTCGGGCGCTTCCCAGCGTGCCACGCAGATGTTGGAATCGTACATTCTGCGCTCAACCGCCTTTTCAATAGCGTCTTTCATAATGCCGAAAGAGATGTTTTTCTCAGCGAGCGCCGCCATTATCTTGTTGACGGTAACGTCCATACCGCCGTTTTCAGGTCTTGAAAAGGAAACGAATGCCGATGTTCGGTTTGGATCCATTGAAACTTCTATTATTGAATGTACCACCAGTCTGTCTTCTGCCATAATAATTCCCCCTTGCATACTATTCTACACATACATTATAACACATTCCAAAAAGAATTTCAACTGTATTTTTGCATATTCCTAAAATTTATTGAAATTAGCGTCAATAACGTCTGAACAAGCGTTGAATTTTGTATCTAACTGACAATATCAGACTGAATAAAATTCAAGTCTCAGACTGTTGAGAAAGCCTCATATGCTAGGAAGCGTTACTGCAACTAGCCTTTGTGGCTGTTGCAGTGACGCTGACGACGCAGATGAGGCTTTATCGACAGTCTGAGATACTTCAAACGCTTTTTGAAATATCAAACGGCGTAGTCTGATAAACAAAATAGTTGAGCCAGTTGGTGAAAAGCAAGGTCGAATGCGCTCTCCACCTTAACTGCGGTTCATTGTCCGGGTTATCGTCGGGGTAGTAATGCTTCGGTACAGCAGGGTTAAGTCCGCGTTCAAGGTCGCGCCTGTACTCGCTGTCAAGCGTCATTGCGTCATATTCAGAATGTCCCGTTATGAAAAACCTCGAACCGCTTTCATTGCCGACAGCGTAAACCCCCGCTTCATCAGAAACTGCCATAAGCCGTAAATCGGGATTTTTCAGAATATCCTCCGCGCGCGTTTCGGTGTGGCGCGAATGGGGAGCGAGAAAAACGCTGTCGAAGCCGTGGAAAAGGCGTGATTTTGGCGTAAGGAGACGGTGGGTGAAAATTCCCGAGCATTTTTCGCTGAGCGGATATTTCGGTATGCCGTAGTGATAAAACAGCCCTGCCTGCGCACCCCAGCAGATATGAAGCGTTGAGTGAACATGAGTTGTCGTCCAGTCCATTATCTCGCAAAGTTCTTCCCAGTAGTCAACGTCTTCAAACTCCAGATGTTCAACAGGCGCGCCTGTGATAATGAACCCGTCAAAATTTGCTGACTTAATATCGCTGAATGACTTGTAAAATTCGAGCAGATGTTCCTGCGGAGTATTTTTGTTTTCATGTGTTGACATTCCAACAAGTTCAACTTCGATTTGCAGAGGAGTGTTGGATAAGCACCGCAAAATCTGGGTTTCTGTTGTGATTTTTGTCGGCATAAGATTTAAAAGACCTATCTTCAGCGGGCGTATATCCTGGTGGAGCGCCCTGTATTCGGTCATAACAAAAATGTGTTCATCTTCAAGAACGCTCTGCGCGGGCAGACCGTCCGCAATTTTTATCGGCATTTACATCATTCCTTTCTGAACAACGTGCAATTTCAAGTCATGGCTCAAAACCGTACAATATATTATATAATGTTTTTCATATTTTGTCAAGTGCCGTATCTTTTAAACAAACGCTGTTAGCCGACAGATTGCCGATTAAAAATCAGCCGAAGTTAATTTTTGTTAAAAAGCCCTTGACAAATCTTAAAGAGTGTGGTATAATATCTGTTGTGATTGAATAAAATAAGGTCGCCATTCGGAGAACTACCCAAGTGGTGAAGGGGCTCCCCTGCTAAGGGAGTAGGTCGGGTAACCGGCGCGAGGGTTCAAATTCCTCGTTCTCCGCCAGCTA
>CANQOJ010000047.1 GCA_947625455.1 uncultured Clostridia bacterium
GAGGACGACAGCATTTTAGGAGATTTCATTCCCGACGAGGACGGACCTACGCCCGTCGACACGGCAATGAAGTCGGCAATGAAGTCGGTATTCAAGGACGAACTCAACAAAGCGCTCGATACGCTCCCCGAACGGGAAAGAGAGGTGCTGAAGTTCCGCTACGGCGTTGGCTATGACCGTTCGCATACGCTTGAAGAAGTCGGACGTCAGTTTAAAGTCACCCGTGAGAGAATACGCCAGATTGAAGCAAAGGCGCTCAGAAAACTCCGCACCCAAGGGAAAAGCAAGGGATTGAAAGTATTTTTGGATTAGAAGCGGGTGCTTGGCGCAGTATACAGTGGACATTGGACAGTATACAGTTAAGGTGTTCACTTCGTGAACGATATTAAGATTGTTTTGAGATTATGAGGGCGTAAACCTATCGTGGGTTTGCGCTCTCTTAATTTCTAGTTTTCGATTTTTGTGCAAAAGGGAGAATTAGTTAGGATATACTAACTCAATTTATGTTAAGATTGACAAAATTTGTATGAAACAGTAAAAAATCACGGTTTAGCTATTGACTTTCTTTGTAAATTCAAGTAAAATAATACATGGTTAGAGAAAGCTAACCGTCTAGATGCTAGATATTTAAGAAGCTAGAGGCTAGAGTTTATAACCTAATGTGGTTTGCCTTTTAAATGTATTATCTTGCAATAATGATAAAAGCATATTTTGCTGTAAACTCTAGCTTCTAGCCTCTTAATCTCTAGCTCCTAGATGGTTAGCTTAAACTAATGAAAGGAGATTAGATATGATGCCGTTGACATTTGCAAACGAGGGCGAAGAAATTATAATCAAGAAAGTCGGCGGAAATCCCGCAACGCGAAAGTTCCTTGAAACTCTGGGATTTGTCGCGGGAGGAAACGTTACCGTCATATCGGAAAACGGCGGGAATGTTATCGTCAATGTTAAAGGTTCAAGAATTGCCGTTTCAAAAGAAATGGCTTGCAAAATAATGATTTAGGAGGAAATTTATGTCAACACTGAAAGACGCAGGCATAGGTAAGACCGTCACCGTTAAAAAGCTTGTCGGCGAGGGCGCTGTAAAGCGCAGAATTATGGATATGGGCATAACAAAGGGCACCGAAATATATGTCCGCAAGGTTGCCCCGCTCGGCGATCCGATTGAAGTTACCGTCCGCGGTTATGAACTTTCGCTCAGAAAAGCTGACGCGGAAATGATTGAAACCGTTTAATTTTTTGCGGACAGGTTAGTTATATCTAACACAAAACCAACACAAGAAAGGATATGTTTATGGAAATCAGAATTGCTTTGGCGGGAAACCCGAATGCCGGCAAAACCACTTTATTCAATGCTCTGACGGGTTCTAATCAGTTTGTGGGAAACTGGCCCGGAGTAACCGTAGAGAAAAAGGAGGGCAAGCTGAAAACTGACAAGAATGTTGTTATAACAGACCTGCCGGGAATTTACTCGCTTTCGCCTTATACGCTCGAAGAAGTTGTCGCAAGAAACTATCTTGTAAACGAGCGCCCTGACGCAATACTTAACATAATTGACGGCACAAATCTCGAACGCAATCTCTATCTCACAACACAGCTAGCCGAACTCGGCATACCCATGGTGTGCGCGGTGAATATGATTGACGTTGTGCGCAAAAACGGCGATAAAACAGACTTCGGGAAGCTTGCAGGCGAACTCGGCTGTAAGGTTGTTGAAATTTCCGCGCTGAAAGGCACGGGGATTAAAGACGCGGCACAGCTTGCGGTTGAAGCGGCGCGTTCTAAGGAAAAAACAATACCCCTGCACAAATTCAGCGGCTGCGTTGAACACGCGATTGCGCATATTGAAGAAGCCGTGCTTCATGATATTCCCGAAGAACAGCAGAGATGGTACGCGGTAAAATTGTTCGAGCGCGACGAAAAGGTTTACGAACAGCTTAAAGTGACCGAAGAACAAAAAGCGCACATTGAAAACGACATTGTGTCATGTGAAACGGAAATGGACGACGACAGCGAAAGCATTGTAACAAACGAGCGTTATATATGCATAGCCGAAATGCTCAAAGGCTGTAAAAAGACAAAATCCAAAGGGCTTACCATATCTGACAAAATCGACAAGGTTGTCACAAACCGTATTCTTGCACTGCCGATTTTCGCGGTAGTCATGTTCGTTGTATACTTTGTATCGGTAACTACCGTGGGAACATGGGTGACGGACTGGACGAACGACGGGCTTTTCGGAGACGGATTTCATTTGTTCGGCATAGGCTCTGCGGAATATGACGAGGCGGTATCGGCGTATGCAGAGGAAAACATCTTCACAGATGAACTGCAAAGTCTTGTACAATCGGCGGCTGACGCAGACGTCGTAGGCGCGGAGGAAATTCTCGGCGCTGTTGAGGAAAAGGATTTCGGGGCATTTGACGAGGCTTTTGGTTCATACGGCGACAGCCTTGCGGAGAGCGGGTTTGACATGGCGTTTGTTGAGGAGCAGATGGAAGGACTCCCCTCTGCGGAAGAATACGGCGTATGGGTGCCCGGAATACCCGTGCTTCTTGACAATATGCTGACTTCCATAAACTGCGCGGAGTGGCTTCAGAGCCTTATTATTGACGGCATTGTCGCAGGCGTTGGCGCTGTACTGGGATTTGTTCCGCAAATGCTGGTGCTGTTCATATTCCTCGCGTTTTTGGAATCATGCGGTTATATGGCGAGAATTGCGTTCATTATGGACAGAATATTCCGCAGATTTGGTCTTTCGGGCAAATCGTTTATTCCCATGCTAATAGGCACAGGCTGCGGAGTGCCGGGCGTTATGGCTTCGCGAACGATTGAAAACGAGCGCGACCGCAGAATGACCATTATGACAACTACATTTATACCGTGCGGAGCGAAAATGCCGATTATTGCGCTTATAGCGGGCGCGCTGTTCAAAAACGCATGGTGGGTAGCGCCCAGCGCATATTTTATCGGAGTATTTGCGATAATCGTTTCGGGCATCATGCTTAAAAAGACAAAAATGTTCGCGGGAGAGCCTGCGCCGTTTGTAATGGAACTTCCCGCATATCATCTTCCTACTGTTGGCAATATCCTGCGTTCAATGTGGGAGCGCGGTTTCTCGTTTATAAAGAAAGCTGGAACGATAATTCTGCTTTCGTCGGTCATAATCTGGGCAGGCTCGGTATTCGGAAATCTGCCTGACGGCGGTTTCGGGTTCAGCACTGAACTTGAACTTTCGGACAGCATACTCGGCATAATCGGAAACGCAATCTGCTTTATCTTCGCGCCTTTAGGTTTCGGCGAGCCGACAGCGGCAGTCGCGACGATAATGGGACTTGTGGCAAAGGAAGAAGTTGTCGGAGTGTTCGGCGTTCTGGATTTCTTCGGCATGAGCGCTCTGGCGGGATATTCGTTCCTTGTGTTCAATCTGCTCTGCGCGCCGTGCTTTGCGGCAATAGGCGCAATAAGGCGCGAAATGAACAACCCGAAATGGACGGCGTTTGCGGTTTTGTATCAGTGCGTGTTTGCATATGCAATGTCGCTGATGATATATCAATTCGGTCTGCTGTTTACGGGCGCGGTGAATGTAGTAGGGCTTATTTTCGCGGTGCTTGTGCTTGCGTTTATGATTTACATGCTTGCAAAGCCCTATAAGGAAAGCAGAAAACTTACGGCGAAAGTAAAGGTATAATGTGAAAGGAACACAATATGCTTGAGTTCATATCGGAAAACTTATCTACAATAATCATTGGTGTTTTGGTCTTAATCGTCCTGTTTTTCGCGGCAAGGAAGCTGATTAAGGACAAAAAATCGGGCAAGGGAACCTGCGGGGGCAATTGTTCAAAGTGTATGTACGGATGCAAGAACTCAAAAAATTAGAATAGACTGTTTTGATATTATCAGAGCGTAAACCTATCGAGCGGTTTACGCTCTTTTCTTTTTATAATTTCTTAAGATTTTCTTAAATTTTTCTGAAGTTTCTCTCACGTTTTTCTGAAGGTTTTCTTACAATTAAAAAACCCTATTGAATATCATCTGAAGTTAAATTATAATCGTTATTAACAAAAGCTTTTGTACAATGACATGAAAGGTGAAAATCAATGCAACTTTTTAAAAAACAATACGGTATTATTTATGAAAACATCTTAAGGGGGAACAACAAATGAAAAAAATTACAGCAGCGGCAGTTATTATTGCTTTAATGACAAGCCTTTGCGGGTGCAGTGAAACAAATCTTAACTCGGACAGTCTGCTGTCTGTATCGGGAAGCTCCGAAAATTCAACTCCCGAAAACATCACCGTATCTTCTGCCAACCCTATGGTAATAACAGATAACGAAATCGACAGTGATATTACGATTGAAAAAGGCGGGGTTTTAACGCTTAACGGCGATATTGAACTGCGCGGGGATTTGTATGTTGAGGGGAAGCTTGAAGTCAGCGAAAGCGCCATAATATTTGGGGACGGCGTTATACATGTTGTAAATTCATTTGACGATATTGACTGCAAAGGCGCTGTAAAGGTTAAAATTGACGCTCCCGAACCCGTTGAAATAGACGGCGTTACATATGTCGGCGGGATTTTGCTTGTCAACAAAAAGTACGGACTTCCGCGCGATTTCGGCGAGGACATAGGCGATATACGCCCCGAACTTAAAAACGCAATAGAGCAAATGCGCGCGGACACGGGTTTCGGAATGACGCTTAGGGAATTTTCGGGGTACAGAAGTTATGCTACACAGGAATGGTGGTTCAACTACTACTGCGAAACTGACGGCTACGACAACGCCGTTACATATTCCGCTCTCCCCGGTCACAGCGAACATCAGACAGGACTTGCCGCAGATATAACCCGAACAGAACTTGACTACGCAGATACGCCGGAGGGGAAATGGCTCGCGGCAAACTGCTGGAAGTACGGCTGTATTATCCGTTACCCTGAGGATAAGGTCGACATAACGGGATATATTTACGAACCGTGGCATATCAGATATTTGGGCAAGAGTACGGCTAAACTCGTTCATGACAGCGGTTTGTGTTTAGAGGAGTTTTTAGAGGTTGACAGCGTCTGACAGTGAATTATGCAATTTGACAAAAAACGGCTTTGATTTTTTCAAATCTTTGTTGAAAATGCCACTTGATAATATCTCGCTTTATATATTAAAATGGTTTTGTGATAGTTCACAAATATAATTATAAAGAGGAAAATCGTAAAATGAAAAAAATTATTTCGGCGGCAGTTTTTGTGGCTTTGATGTCAAGCCTTTGCGGGTGCAGTGAGCAAACTGCCGGCGGTTTTAATGATGACGAAAGTTCGGGCAGTATTGAGAGTTCTGGTCAAATTGCAAGCACAACAAGTTCTAGCAGTGCTCAAAGCACCATAAGTTCTAGCAGTGCCGAAAGTTCAAGTCAAGTTGCAAGCTCACAAAGTTCAAGCAGTGTTATCAGTACTGCAAGTTCAAGCAGTACTGAAAGCTCAAAAAGTTCGAGCAAAGTTGCAAGTTCAGCTCCCATATCAAAAACATCAAGCAGTACAAGTAAACCAAACGTTGATTATATAACGCCGGGCGAAGATTTTGACGGCATAACCGTATCAAACGGCAAAGCTGTCGGGATAAACGAAAACGCCGCCTGCAATGAAATAATAATCGAAAAAGGCGGTGTTTTAACCGTTAACGGCAAAATTGAACTGCTCGGAGATTTGTATGTTGAGGGGAAGCTTGAAGTCAGCGAAAACGCCGAGATTTACGGCGACGGCGTTATTCATGTCGTTAATTCATTTGACGATATTGACTGCAAAGGCACTGTAACCGCTAAAATTGACGCACCCGAACCCGTTGAAATAGACGGCGTTACATATGTAGGCGGCATTCTGCTTGTGAACAAGGAGTATTCATTACCGAAAACCTACGGCAGCGGTTTAAGCGATAAAGTCACAGAAGCAGTCAGGGAAATGCGCAAAGATTCGGGATTTTCAATGCAGATAATCTCCGGTTACCGCAGTTACGCAACTCAACAAGCCACATTTGCAAACTGGTGTGCAAGATACGGCGAAGCAACCGCCCGCACGCTTTCCGCCGAGCCGGGACACAGCGAGCATCAGACAGGACTTGCCGCGGATATAACGTCAATTTACACGGTCTACGCCGATACCGAAGAGGGGAAGTGGCTAGCCGAAAATTGTTACAAATACGGCTGTATAATCCGTTACCCAAAGGGAAAAACCGACATAACGGGCTACATCTATGAACCTTGGCATATCAGATATCTGGGCAAAAGCACGGCGAAACTTGTTCATGACAGCGGCTTATGTTTAGAGGAGTTTTTGCAGCTAGATGCTAGAGAATAAGATGCTAGAGGCTAGAGTTGGAATTATAAGAGCGTAAACCTATCTGGGGGTTTACGCTCTACTAATTTCAAAACAATCTAATAATATCCGCGCCAGCGGATACCATAACTGACTACTGTCCACTGTACATTGTATACTGCAACTGACTACTGTCCACTGTCCACTGTATACTGGCGAGCAACTGCCCTCATAATTTTATACCTACGCAATATTTATCTCTGGCACCTGTAATTCTAATCCTCGCTATGGTATGCCTGGGCAGTTGCTCGCCCATCAGCCTTACGGGAACATATCTTTCGGTAAAGCCCTGGCTGTATGACTGCGATTTTGGTTTTTCAATAAGCACGGTCTGGATTGTGCCGATTTGCTTTTTGAAAAACGCCTGTTCAATTTTCTCGCTTTCGGCAATCAAAAGCTTTGTGCGCTCGGTTATTATCCGCGGGTGAAGCTGGGGCATTTCCGCGGCAACCGTGCCTTTTCTGAGCGAATAGGGGAAAGCATGTATTTTCGCAAATCCCATTTCTTTGGCAAATGTCAGCGTCTGCTGAAAATCCTCGTCGGTTTCCATGGGAAATCCCGCTATGATGTCGGTGGTTATAGCGCAGTCGGGGAATGCTTCGCGCAGTTTTTCAACAACGTGCGCAAATTGCTCTGTCGTATACTTGCGGTTCATTTTCTTTAAGACATTGTCGCTGCCCGACTGAAGTGAAAGATGAAAATGCGGGCAAAGCGCGGGGATTGCCTTAAAGCGCTCTATTATGCCGTCTGACAGCATTTCGGGTTCAAGAGAGCTTAACCTAAGTCTAAAAACTCCGCTTTTTGCTGTTGCTTCAACCGCGTCAGCAAGCGTCAATCCGTATTCCTGCCCGTAACAGCCGAGGTTTATTCCCGTTAAAACTATTTCCTTATGCCCGTTGTTCACACATTCCAAAGCCTGCTTTTCTATTTCTCTGACAGGCAAAGACCTCACTCTGCCCCTTGCCGTAGGTATAATGCAGTATGAACAAAACCTGTCGCACCCGTCCTCTATCTTGATAAAAGCGCGGGTGCGGTTTTCGTCGGGTATAGCGGAATTGCTGTCATATTCGCGCGAAAGCTGTTCAATTTTAACGATTTTCGTCCTGTTCTTCAAAAATTCCCCTATCATATCGGGAATTTTGCTCTTATGCGAGTTGCCTGTGACAATATCAGCCGTTGTTTCAAGCGCTGCCCTTTCGGGAAAACTCTGCGGAAAACAACCGCACAATACGACAATTGACTCCTTGTTTTTCTTTTTAATGCCGTCAATAATATGCCGTGCCTTTTCAACGCTTGTACCTGTCACCGCACAGCTGTTTATGATATGAATATCCGCAGTATCATTATTTTCGGCAATTTCAAACCCGCTGTTTATCATCAGCTTTTCAATCGCCGCACTCTCGCAGGAATTGACTTTACAGCCAAGAGTTGTAATTTCAAATGTCATTTTTCTATCCTCCCAGAGATTAGAATTTAAGAAGTTAGAAGCCAGAGTTTATAATAAACGAGTGTTTGCAACCGGTTACTTACGCCATTATAATTTCAAAACAATCTAAATCCAAACCTTAGATCTAACATCTAGCCTCTTAGCCTCTAGCATCTAGTTGCGCATTTTTACCAAATTATCCGCCCGTCTTTATTATATTATACTTTAAACCTACAAAATTTTCAATAAGGTATTGACATTTTTTTAAAAACTTGATAATATTGTGTTTGTAAACAAAATACAATACAGGCTGTCGATAAAGCCTGAGGTTGGACTTTTTATACAGTCTGATACAATAACAATGAAAGGAAGATACAAATGAAAGAGTACAAAGTATTGCTTTCGTCAATAGGTGATGTAAAGGAGTTTGTGGCGATAACAAACGCCTGCCCGTTCGAGATTGACGTTTGTTCGGGGAGATATGCTGTTGACGCTAAAAGCATAATGGGCATATTCAGCCTTGATTTGGAGAAAACGCTGACTGTTACCGTTCATGGCAACGACAAGCAGTGCGAGGATTTTGCCGATGAAGCAAAGAAATTTATGGTTTGAATGGAGATTAAGTTATGACAATTAAAAAAATTCGTATCGACACTATTTCAAGCGTCAAGAAGTTCTGTTCTATCGTTATAGGCTGTTCTTATGATGTGGACATTGTAAGCGGAAGATATGCGATTGACGCCAAGAGCATTATGGGCATTTTCAGCCTTGACCTTTCTCATGACCTGGAACTCAGAATACACAGCGACAACTGCGGAGAGTTTCTTGACGAGATAAAAGAGTTTATTGTTGAGTAAATCAAGATTATAGGCAAACTTAAATCGGGGCGAAAAACGCTCCGATTTTACATTATATGGTAAATTTCACAACTTCCATTTTCTGGGGGGTGCAACTAGAAGCTAGAGAGTAAGAAGCTAGAAGCTAGAAAGAACTTCCAAATTATAGGGGGGTGCAAAAGGTGCAAAATTTATGTAAACTTTTCTAGGAAAAATTAACCTGAAATACTTTACATATTTTTTGCACCTTTTGCACCCCCCTTCAGAATTTGGAAAAAATTTTCAGTCTTTTGCAGTTGCAAAACTTCCAAGAAATCCCAATGTGCATTCTGTGCAAATTTTATGTAAACTTTTCTAGGAAAAATTAACCTGAAATACTTTACATATTTTTTGCACAGAATGCACAGCCCAGAATTTGGAAGTTATTTCTAGCATCTAGCTTCTTACTCTCTAGCCTCTAGTTGCACACCCCAGAATTTGGAAGTTCTTTCTAGCCTCTAGCCTCTTACAGCGTTATGCGCAAGCGTTATGCGCATAGCGCATAACGCGTGCATAATGCGTCTAGCCTCTAGTTGACCAAATTCACCACCGCAATTCCCTCATACACCGCCGCAACCGCAACTGCAATCAACGCTATTAAAAACTTTCCCAGATATTCAAAAACCGTCATTCCTCTTGAAAACGCGCGGTTTCCTGCCGCAAGACCTAAGAGCCTGCGGGAGAAAAGCGCGGAGTTTGCGCCAAACAATATGACCGCAATCAGCGTTACAATTTCCGACGGCAGGAACACGGGGTTTTTCAAAACGCCCAGGAAAAATCCCGTGCCCAATCCCGTTACAACTGGAACAGCCCATGAAATAAAATCCCCGAAAGCGAAAAATCCGAGCAGAAATTCCGCAGCCACCATTATTGCGCCGAAAATCAGTCTGCTGACGAATATGTTCAGAAAATCGCCCGTTGTTCTCTCCATAACCGCTGAAACCGCCGCCGCGTCGGCTTTCCCGTTAAACGCCAGGATAACGCCCGCCGATATGCCGAATATTGCGGTCACGGTCATAATCGCCCTGGCTGAACCCTTTGTCGGCGCAATTGAACGCTCGTGCGTGTTCTCCTCGGCATTTGAAGTCAGCGTTTCGGTTTGTTCATTTTCACCGCTTTGTTCGTTGTTATCCTCGTTGTTTTCCGAAAGAAACAGCTTGTCCTGATTTGTAAGGTCAATTACATTTTCCATTATTTTCAACTCCCCCTTTGTACAATATATTCATTAAAAGGGGAAATAATGCAACTAGAGGCTAGACATTTTAGAAGTTAGAGGCTAGAGTTGAAGTCAAAACAAGTTTACCTTTTCAAACCTCGTTTTGACTTCAACTCTAGCTTCTAACCTCTTAAAAATCTAGCCTCTATTAGCGCCGACGTTGTTTTAAATCAAACGTTGCTTTTCTTTTATGCGCCAAAGAACCCCACCGCCACCAGCCATAATAGAAAGTTTTTGAAAAGGGTTCAAGGGGAAAACCACCTCTTGGCGTACTTTATTCTTCAGTATCAAACTGGCTTGGGTGGCGGGTGAAGAAATCGACGCGCGGTTCGAGGAATTTGAGTTTATGGGGTTTGCCGCCCGTAAAATCGGAAAGTGTGTCGAAAATCCTGCCCCAGCTCCAGAATGACTTGTCGAGTTGCAGGTATTCGAGTATCATTTCCGTACCTTTAGGCGCCATAGGGTGCAAAAGGACAGCGGCTGTTCTTATCATATGAAAGACGTTAATCAGTGTTTTTTCGCGCAGCGCATTGTCATTGTTCCTGTCAGCGTCGCCGAGGTTTTTCGCCATATACTTGCTTGCTTTTCTGATATAGCTGTCGAGAACATAGGTAGCCTGATGAAACTCAAAGCGGTACATATATCTCTCGTAATCAAGAACCGCCTTTTTCGCGTCCTTAAGAACCTCTTCCTCAACTTCTCCCACGGGCATATTGCCGTCAAAATACTTCTGCGTTGTATAGAAGCAGGTACGGATAATTCTGTTGAACACATTTGACAGCAGGAAACCGTCCTTTACAACAGGATCAGCGTCCTCAGGCTTTGCATTGGGGTTGTAGGGTTTTGGCATAAAGCTCACCGAGCGCTGTCCTAAGCCGAGTCCGAGAAAATGCATGCGCAGTTGCTCTGCTGTATAGAAATCCAGCAAATCTCCCGCCATAGGCGGTTTGACCGCGCCCGAACTTGACGCCTTCTTATCTAAGAATAAAATGTGGTTGTTTGCGCAGAGTATAGGCAGCTGCATTTCTCCCTCGTCGGGTTCAACCTTGTTTTCGCCTTTCTGCAGTCCCATGAACATTCCCATTTCCGCAACGCCGTAGAAATAGATATTGTCAGCGCCTATGAACTGATAAACCTGCGCGTCCTTGCTGCACCAGAAATCGCGCCATTCGTTCATATCCCGCCCTTGCTTTTCAAGCGCGGCTTTCGTAAACGAAATAGGCGCCCAAAGGCTTTCCGGCCATACCCATACCGTCAGCGGTTCTTCTCCCTCAAGCACAGGCGCAGGCACTCCCCATTCGATATTTCCCGTAAGTCTGAACGGTACGAGCGTTTTTCCCGTGCGGTAGCGTATGCCGTTCTGCGACAGTATCCCGCAAGCCTTGTTCATCTCGTCAAGCGAATTAAACTTGATTGTAAACGACGGCTTTTTCGGTTCTTCAATAAACTCGTGAGCAGGCATTTGCTCCTTTATCTTATTGTAATTATCTGCAAGTTCGTTCTTTATGTGTATCACGGGTTCTGCGAGGAACTCCGAAATTGTGCTTGAAACAAGCTTCCTCACGTTTTTCTGTTTCGAGATTTTCTCCGCATATTCCTTAAGCAGGTTGCCATATGACGGCAAGTCGAAATACCAGTTCTCAACGTCTTTCATAACAGGCGTTTCACCCGTCAGCGTGCTTTTCGGATCAATAAGATTTTCGGGCATATACTGATGACCTAAGTCGCATTCGTCCGCATATCCCTTTTCACTCTGACAGCCCTCTACGGGGCACTTGCCTATAACCTGCCTGCCGTTTAGGAAACAGCCCGCTTTCTCGTCATAAAACTGCTTGGTGCTGATTTTCTTCAGATGACCGTTTTCATAAAGGCGGCGTATAAACTTGTCCGAAACGTCGTTGTGTATCTCTGCTGTTCTTCCAAGACCTGACGCACCGAAGATGTTAAGGCTTATCATATAGTCGTCAAGCGTCTGCTTTTGAGCCTTGTGGTTTTCTTCAACAAAGTCCTTTATCGTGCCTTTAAAGCCTTGTTCATCACACAGCTTTCTGTAACTCTCGGCAATAGGCGAGCCATAGCAGTCAGTTCCCGAAACGAAAATAACATTGTCCTCACCTATCCTGTCGCGCAGAAATCTTGCATACACGTCAGCAAATACAAACACTCCGCCTATGTGACCGAAATGCAGTTTTTTGTTTCCGTAAGGCATTCCGCCCGTTATTACCGCACGTTTTGGAAATTCGGGGCGGGGAATGTTGTTTTTATCAAATCCGTTTTCGTTCATAAATATATCCTTCCAAGTTTTGATATTCTTAAAATTACGTTCTTATTTTACCACATATCTGTAAAAAAATCAACCCTTTTTTGCTGTCAAGAATTCAAAAAACCACAGGGAGAATATTTTGGTTCTCCCTGTTGTATATATTTCGTCCCGACTATTGCCGAGGGAAATTCTGTTCAACACATAATTATATTTGATTTTGCTGTTTATTCTTCGTCCTGAAGCGCGTCATAACCGCTTTCGCCCGTTCTTACCTTGATAACGTCGGCAACGTCGTAAACGAATATCTTTCCGTCGCCGATATTGCCCGTGTAAAGAACTTCCTTCGCCGTTTCAACAACGGTTTCAACAGGCACTTTGCATACGACAATCTCCATTTTTATCTTAGGCAGCAGATGCGTTTCAATCGGAACACCACGGTACATCTCCGTTGAACCCTTTTGCATACCGCAGCCGAGAACGTTTGTAACCGTCATACCCGTAATGCCTATTTTTGACATAGCATTCTTAAGCATTTCAAAGCGCTCCTGCTTTGTAAGTATAACGATTTTCGTCATCCTTACGCTGTCGTCCGTAGGAACATATTTCTTATGAACAACAGGCACAGCCTGCTCTGTAGAAACCTTTTCGAGAGTATCGACCTCTTTTTCCTTGCCCGAAGAAGAAACTTCAACCTGCATTGAGGGTACAAAGTCCGCATATGCAGCGGGAAGTCCGTGTTCTGTCGAGTCAAGTCC
>CANQOJ010000048.1 GCA_947625455.1 uncultured Clostridia bacterium
GTTCGTAACTCGCAAGACGGTATCAACATGATTCAGACCTTTGAGGGCGCTGCTCAGGAAACACACTCCATTCTCCAGAGAATGAAGGAACTCGCTGAAGAGTCTGCAACAGGTACATACGACAACTACACCGACCGTGCGGCTATGCAGTTAGAGTTTGACCAGCTGAACGACGAGTTAAACCAGATTGCTGACACCGACTTCAACGGAACGATCGTTCTTAATGGCGGCGAAATGTCTGACGGTCTTAAGCAGGTTGCCGGCGAATTTAACTACGCAAATAAGGCTGACCAGCTTATATCTAAGGCTAACGAAATGGCACAGGCTGACCTTGATGCGGCTACAGCGGCTTATAACAAGGCTGAAGCCAAGTATGCAGGTACAAAGTACGACCTCTCACAAAACGGCATGGCAGGCGAGTGGAATTCTGTTGACAATAGTCTTTATGATAAGGCAGCTGCGGATGCTCTTTGGCAGAAACTCCACCTCGACACAAAGGGTGATGGCACAGGTGATGCTGACCTTACAAAAGGTACTTCTGTTGACGTAACATTTGAATTTGACGGTGATGCTTGGACTGTTAAGTCTGCTACATCTAATAAGACAGGTGCAATTGATTCTAGTCTGTTTGCAGATGCTTTTGGTACTCCTACAGCTGTGGGAGATCCGACTGCTGCTGATGCAACAGCTACTGGTTGGGGAGGTTTCACAGCCAACGCTGTTGATAAACAATTTGCTGCCGTGTTTGATGCAACAAATGCTAAAGCGGGAGATACTGTTACCTTAACATTTACCAACTCTCAGGCTCAGACACATGCTCCTACACACGCGGCATGGGAGGCTGATTCTGTAGATGTACAAGTAGGCGGAAAAACTGCAGAAGATGTTACAATTGGTATTTCTGCTACAAATCCATTGAGTGATGCAGATATTCTTGCAGACAAGAATATCGCTGATGTTGTTAATGCACTTGATGGCGTTGAAATTGAGGCTATTTTTGATGGAAAGAATGCTGCTGCTCAAACATATAAGATAAATGGTCAGGAAATTAGTCTTACTGATTTACAGGCAGGAAAAGGTATAACTCTTCAGGACGATGAAGGAAATGCACTTTTAGATTCTGACGGAAATGAAATAAAAGTTTATGCAAAACTTGCAGGAACTACTTTGACCATTTCAACAACAAACAAAGCTGGAGATGCAGCAGTAAAAGGAATAGTTGACATTACAATTCCTGCAACTGATGCTGCTGTTGCAGAAGACGCTGGTAAGTCAATAAAAGGCAAGATTGCAATTGACACCGCTTCCTACGCTGGCGCTTCCGCTGAACCCACTATCAAGGCAGGCGACGATCCCAACCTCGGCACTTCCAACGAGGCTAAGAAGGCTCTTGATGCGGCGGCTGACGCACTCGCAAAGGCTACTCTCGCTCAGCAGTCCATTAAGGATCTTGAATCCGCACAGGAATACCTCAGCGGCAAGGGCGTTTCGGCTTCTGACGCGTTCAACAACTCGACCGCTCGCATGACTTACACCGACAATATCACGCTGCAGGTTGGCGCTCGTACAAAGGACGCTGTAAACTTCACATTCAACTACAATGTTGACGGTTCTGCAGATATGGGCAGCCTCAAGGCTAACCTCAACCTTTCTTCTCGCGAGGACGGTCTGAACACTGCAAGCCTTTCTATCGCAAATCAGGATTCTGCTAACTACGCTATCGACCAGATAGACAAGGCTATCAATAAGACCTCTATGGTTCGCGCTTCGTTCGGTGCTATCCAGAACAGACTTGAACACAAGATCACCAACTTGACAACGACTTCTGAAAACCTCACCGAGGCAGAGAGCGCGATCCGCGATACCGATATGGCAAGCGAAATGATGAACTACACCAAGTTCAACATTCTCCAGCAGGCTGCTCAGTCAATGCTCGCACAGGCGAACCAGCAGCCGCAGTCTATCCTCCAGTTGCTCGGCTAATAAGCTTGAAACTGCGAGTTACGGCTCAATCAAACAAAATTTCCCCTCTCCAGCGAGAGGGGATTTTTGTAATTAGCATTTAGTTTTTGATAAGTATGCAGCTTCCGCACAAGGACACAACCATTTCAGTCTGTGATGCTATTTCTTCCACTTTATCGGAAACAGCCCCTGTTGGCTTTTGCGCACCTCCGCTTGTAACATACGCTGCGACCTGTTCGCAAATATCATACGGACGTATTGTAAAATCTTCATAGCCGCTGTCTTTCCAGAACGAGGTTTCAATATCTTCTATAATATATATTCCCCCATGTGTCAAAGCCTTGTATAATGTAAACAAAGCCTTTATCTGATGACTCCAGATATGCGATGCATCGTCAATAATTACTGTCGGTTGCAAATCACATAATTTTTTGATTTCTTCGGTATCAGACAAGTCAGCAAGTATGACCTTTTTTCTGACGTCGTTGTATTGCAGGCAATTTTTATCGTAATCTGCTCCGACTATTCTTGCTTTGGGGAAATAACGGCTCCACATTTCAAGACTTGCACCTTTAAAAACTCCAAGTTCAAGCAATGTAAACTCAGTATTTTTAAACTTTGACAAAAAATGTTCGTATTTACGAAGATAGTTGTGGTGGAAATTTGCCTTGTCTGTTCCCGTTTCCATTCCTATTTCATTGAGCTCTGTGCAGTCCTTGAAATATCCTTTGTAGCCGTCGGGTGCATCAGGCTGAATTGTATTCTGTATAATTGATATTTTTTTATAAATTTCCTGTACATAAACATTTGATTTGTAGCCTATCCGGTTAAGTTTTTCGCATATACTTTTAATTTCATCTTCATCTCCGTCTTTACGGATAATACAGACAATAATTCCGCTTGTTTTTGCGTTAATTTCAGTATCGGAGTAATTATAAACTGGAATATCAAGGTACTCTTTTCCTTTATATTCCTCATTTTCAAGAAATCCCTTTACGCATAATCCTTTGCAGGTCAGAAATTTTGCAATTGCGCCTCCAATCTTGTTTGCGCCATACAAATAAATTTCGTTGTAGCCGGAACAGAAATCAAGCAATTTATCATGCTTGCTGTTCCTTTCTAATGCCTTATCCAGTTCTTTCATTTTAAACTCCTTTCATATTCAGCTGTTTCAGCCACTCACTGTTTTCCAGATACCACTTAATGGTTTTCTGTATTCCGTCAGCAAAGCGTGTTTCAGGAAGCCAGCCCAGCTCCCTGTTAATTTTTGAAGTGTCGACTGCATAACGCATATCGTGCCCCTTGCGGTCGGAAACATAAGTGATAAGGCTTTCGGGTTTTCCCAGCTCTTTGCATATCAACCGTACAATGTCAATATTTCTCATCTCATTGTGTCCGCCGATATTGTAAATCTCGCCTACTGTGCCGTTATGAACAATAAGGTCAATTGCACGGCAATGGTCCTCAACATACAGCCAGTCCCGCACATTCAGTCCCTGTCCGTAAACGGGAAGAGGCTTGTCCGCAAGTGCATTTGCTATTATTAGCGGGATAAGCTTTTCAGGGAACTGATACGGACCGTAGTTATTCGAACAGCGTGATATTGTCGCAGGAAGTCCGAATGTTCGTATGTATGCTCCTACAAGCAGGTCTGCACTTGCTTTTGATGCTGAATAAGGGCTTGATGTATGAATAGGCGTGTCCTCTGTAAAGAGCAAATCCGGTCTGTCAAGCGGCAAATCTCCGTAAACCTCATCGGTGGATACCTGATGAAAACGCTTTGCTCCATATTTTAGACAAGCATCCATCATTATCTGCGTGCCGATTATATTTGTGCGGAGAAATATCTCAGGATTTTCAATAGAGCGGTCAACGTGACTTTCAGCCGCAAAATTAACAACTATATCGGGCTTTTCCTTTTCAAACACGTTGCAGACAGCTTTTTTATCCGTTATATCCGTTTTGTAGAATGTAAAATTCGGGTTTTTCAACGCATTTTTCAGAGAAGAAAAGTTTCCCGCATAAGTAAGACTGTCAAGACAAATCAACCTGTAATCCCTGTGATTTTCCAGCATATAATAGACAAAATTCGTGCCGATAAAGCCCGCTCCGCCGGTTATAAGAACAGTCATTTGTTTTCCTCCGAAAGTGAGATAAGATATTTTCCGTAATCCGTCATTTTAAGCTCCTCTCCTATTGCACGGAGAGACTCTGTCGAAATATATTCCATTCTCCAGGCTATCTCTTCTATACATGAAATATAGTATCCTTGCATATCCTGCACCGTCTGGACAAATTCGGACGCTTTTAGCATTCCTCTGGGAGAGCCTGTATCTAGCCATGCCATACCACGTCCCATTAAGGTCACATTCAACATACCCTTTTTGAGATAAGTGCGGTTTATGTCTGTTATTTCGATTTCACCTCTTGGGGAGGGCTTTATTTCTTTCGCTATGCTTACTACTTCGTTGTCGTAGAAATACAATCCCGGAACAGCGTAGTTGGATTTAGGATTATCAGGCTTTTCTTCAAGCGAAATCACCTTATTGTTCTTATCAAATTCTACTACTCCGAACTCCTTCGGATTAGCAACAGGATACCCAAAAACTACGGCTCCGCCTTTTTCTGCTTTTTTCTTTGCATCCGATAAAAAAAACGAAAACGACTGTCCATAAAAAACATTATCTCCGAGTACCAAGCAAACGCTGTCTTTTCCGATAAAATCAGCTCCAAGAATAAAAGCGTCTGCAAGACCTTTGGGTTTTTCTTGTACTTTATACTCTATTTTCAGACCTAGCTTTGAACCGTCTTTGAAAAGTCTTTCATAGTTTGGCGTATCATCAGGAGTGGAAATAATAAGAATCTCCCGTATATTTGCCAGCATAAGCACTGACAGAGGATAATATATCAGCGGTTTGTCGTAAATGGGCAGAAGCTGTTTTGACACGGCGATTGTGTTCGGATAAAGGCGTGTCCCGTGACCTCCGGCAAGAATAATACCTTTCATTTTTTCACCTCGCTTACAGAAATTTAAGAGTTTTTACCCATTCTGCTGTTTTTAGAATGCTTTCCTTGAAATCAGCCTTACATTCAAAGCCTGTGTCTTCATAAAGCGCATTGAGGTCAAACTTGCTGTAATCTACATAGGTATTGTCGGTATATGTACCGAAGAGCAGTTCAGCTTTCGGATTGACAATATCTCTTACCTCTGTGATAATATCTCTGAAAGTACGTGTCTGACGGTTGCCTATATAGTACTGCTTTGCATTTTTGCCTTTAAATCCAACGGCAATCAGCCCTTCGACTGCATCATCAACATATATCCAGTCATAAGGATTGTCGCCAACTACCAGATTAAGCGGTTCGTTTGCAAGCATTTTCCTGATAAATGTATTTGTTGTTCGGTTTGAGCGATCGCCTACGCCGAAAACATTTGTAAAAGCCGTCGAATTAAACCGCATTTTATCCTTGCACATAAACTCGCAGAAAATACGCGAGCACTTCTTTGATACCCCGTAAATATTGCCGTTTGTTTCTTTGCCGTCGATACTGTTTATACCGACCAAATTTTCATGGCTTGTCCCCACAAAAACGAACTTTTTACAGTTTGATTTGATTGCAGTTTCTACTGCTGCTGATGACAGATTGAAGTTTTTTCGCTGAATTTCAATGTCATTGTAATTTCGTTCAGCGTTTCCGTCCCAAGCGAGATGATAAAAGACATCAGCGCCGTTGGGAAGCTCTTCGGAGAGCTTATCATACTTACTGAAGTCAGCTGTAACAGGGTGAAAATCACCGTATCCCGAAAGGTCTTTGAGGTAAGCAGAGTTAATATCGATGCCCCATACGCTGTTTCCCGCTGAAAGAAGCCTGCGTGTAAGCGCTCCGCCTATAAATCCACCTGCGCCTGTTATTATTACAGTATTCAATATAAGCAGTCCCTTTCTTTTAGAAAATGTTTATTTCGGGAATAAAGGTGATAAGCTTACAGCCCCATTGTCTTGTAAATTCAAGTCTTCCTGCGATCTCAGTTTTCCAGTTCCACGGAAGAATTGCAATGTAATCCGGCTTGATTTTTTCAATAACCTCTTCTCCTACGATATCAATAAGAGTTCCGGGGAGTTTTAAGCCTTGTTTTTCGGGAGTAATATCAACAATGTACTTAAAATATTCTCTTCCGATACCGCAGTAATTTAGAAAAGTATTTCCTTTAGCCGCAGCACCATATGCAATTATTTTCTTTCCGCTTAAAACAAGCTCTGACAAAATTTTTACGGTGTTAAACTTGATGTTTTTGATTTTTTCTTGAAAGCTAATGTAAGTTGCAATATCGTTTATTTTAAAATCCAATTCTCTTTGGAGCAGTTTATCAACACGATCATTGATTTGCAGTTCGGTGTTTTCAGCGTGTGCGGCATAAATTCTCAATGAACCGCCGTGAGTGTTTATTTCCTCAACATCATATATTTTAAGACCATGTTTCTCGAAGATTTTCTTTACGGTAAACAGCGAAAAATATGAGAAATGCTCGTGGTAAATTGTATCAAATTGCATTCCTTTTATAAGATTCAGCAAATGCGGAAATTCCATTGTAATCGTACCCGAATCATTTAAGAGAACTTTCATTCCTTTAACAAATCCGTTTATATCAGGGACGTGAGCAAGTACATTGTTGCCAAGAATAAGGTCTGATTTTCCTCTTTCTTCAACAAGCTTTTCTGCAGTTTCCGTGCCAAAGAAATCACATACAACATCTATTCCCTTTTGTCTTGCGATTTCAGCTACGTTTGCGGCAGGTTCTACACCGTAATTCTTCAAATTCTTTTTATTGAAATACTGCAAAAGGCAACCGTCATTGCTGGCAATTTCCGTTATAAGGCTGTTTTCGTCCAGAGATAATCTGCCGATAATCATATTAACGTAATTTTCAGCGTGTTTGAGCCACATCTGAGAGTTAGAACTCAGATATTTATAGTCATCAAAAATCTTCTCAGGAGAAGAATAAGCATCTACTTGAACCAAAAAACATTCAGAGCAAACTCTTGCACGGAGTGGATAGAACATCTGTCCTTTGCAGCTGTTTTCAGCAGAAAGGTACTCGTTTGAAATAGGCGATAAACCCAGATCGGCAAAATCTGTTGTCAGTTCTTTGCCGCAAAATCTGCATAATTTTTTCATTATTTTCTCCTTTAATAATTGATATCGCTTTCGCACAATTTGGGGGCAGAGTTATCCTTTTCGGATATAATAGGATTTTCGACGCCCCATTTTATCGCAAGTTCGGGATCATTCCACAAAATTGTACGAGCAGTTTCGGGATAATAATAATCGTCTAGCTTATACAAGACTGTTGTATTGTCCTCAAGAGCAACAAAAGCATGCCCAAAACCTTTCGGGATAAGTATTTGCTTGTGGTTTTCCGATGAAATTGTCAGACAAACCCATCTTTTATATGTCGGAGAGATTTTTCTCAGGTCAATAATAACATCAAGAATACTTCCTGATATTACTCTTACAAGTTTTGCCTGAGAGTGGGGGTTATTTTGAAAATGTATGCCCCGAAGAGTATTTTTATGGGCAGAATATGACTGATATTCAAGTACGAACTCCTGTTCAATGCCGCACTCTTTTAAATCTTTAACGGAGTATGTTTCGGCGGAAAAACCTCTGAAGTCCTCATAGTATTTTGGCTCAATGACCTTAAGCCCACAGATTTCCAATTCAGTTATTTTCAGTTTCCCCATATCGAAGCCACCTTTTATTGAACTATAATAGCGATGCTGAATAAATCTCCTATTGAAATTGGGAACAGCCCGTGTTCACTGCAAAATTCGTCAACTGCTTTATTTGCGTTAAAATAGTGAGTATAATAATCATGAACCATAATAACTCCGCCCTATTTCATTTTTGGATAAAAGAACTCAAGTCCTGCTTTTATCGGAGCGTAAAGATCAAAATCAAGATTTACCAAAACAAACTCGCCGTCAACATCCTGCGCTGATTGAGGGAAGTATCCTTTCTTTATAACGGCGTTTTCAGGGTGAGGCAGCTTTTCAAGTACTAATTCAACTGATGTGTTTGTAAGATGCGAATATCTATCCTTGCCTGTTATGCAAATCAGTTTATTATAATTTTCATCGCTCTCAAAATCTCGTTCATCAAAGCCCTCAAAAGTATCGAAAAGATAAAGCTTGCTGTTCGGGTAAGCAGCGTTTATGATCTTTGAAAAATCTCCTCTGAATACACCGCCCTCTGCAACATCTCCAAATATCCCTCTTTGACGCTGCATTTGTGCTATATTATGAACGAACATTTCTCTTGCCCGAAAAATATTATCAAGATAACTTTTATCAATTTTGCTTTTAGGGACATCGAATTTGTTTATAAGATTATCATACAAAATCTCGTGGTGCATAAAAGACAAGCAATAAATCTTATCAAATTCCGCCTCAGCGATTTTTTCCTGCGGGATAACCTTACGACCGAAATATCCGTTTTCTTGTAATTTTACAGTTGTATCCGCAAAAATAACATTACCGCACATATTTAAAAGTTCTTCTGTTGAAAATTTACGCAAATCTGCGGGGGGGGGAAAAATTACTTTCAATTATGCATTTACATACGTATCTTACCATTTCTTCTATTGCACAGGGATAAAAAATATAATTATTCATAACAAATCCTCTGTAAATTTATTTCGTTATTTTAAACCAAAATCTTTCTATCATCAGCCGAGTCAGTAATTGCTCCGCAGGAATATTCTGCGAACCTGCCGACTCTACCAACAACTTCAAAAAATCACTTGTATCACGGTCAAGCTGTCTTGCCTGATGTACCGCTTCTTCTATATGTGATATTCCTGCCTTGTTAAGGAGATTTATAAACTGATTTTCAGTATATGCCTTTACCTCAAACGCCGCATCAGCCTGAAATCCGAGCATATTCATAATTGCACCCGCATTGAAAACATTCTTCAAGGATACAAAAAGCTGACCTTTTTTCTTAAGCAAAGAATAAGCTGATTTTATAAGTGAAATCGGTTCAGCATATTTATTTATATCTTCGCTGATTATTATGTAATCAAAGCTGCTTTCATTGTAATGATTTTTTAAATAGTCGATTCGGTCGCAGATAACATCATCGCAGAATGTTTTTAAATCCGTGTAGTATTTTCCGTCTTGCGTGAATGCGCTGACATTCGGCTCAAAAATTCCGAATTTTCTGATTGTGTTTTTAATGTCAAGAATGGGCATTCCTGCTTTGCAGTCAATTCCGAGTATGTGGACATTTTTGCCGTCTGACGGAGGCGTGATTTTACTGCCGATAAACGGAAAGACATATCCGTTTGCATCGTCCCATGCATCTACGCCGAAAAACTTGTTTCTGAAAGCTGTTTTTCCTAAAATAAGCGACTTATTGATTTGTTCTGAACTTCTGTTTACGGCAACGCTGTGGTCATGATTATGACATACAAAAACATCACCTGCAAGAACAGTCTTATACCCTGCACGTCTTATCCTGAAAGTTATATCGTCATCAGAAAAATCGTGGGCATATCCGATATCCAGGAAAGGCCAGCCAATCGACATAAGACATTCCTTTGTGACAAGTGCCGCAACTGTCATAAGTCTTAAACGTTCCTGCCACTTTGAGGGATCGGACTTATTAAATTCTGCTGCTTTTCTCTGAAAGTCGTCTATATCGGTAAATGGTATTCCGGGATCCTGAAGATTGCTTGTATTATTGCTCATAGTCACTATCATTCCGATTTTCTTATCGGTTTTGACAGCGTAAAGCATATTGCTGAGCCAGTTTTGACTGACAATCATATCGTTTGCCAACAAAACAACGTTTTTTGATACTGATTTTAAATCCAGATAATATAAAGAAACAGGAAGGCTTACTGTTTTTGTCAGGCGAATTACTCTTACCTTTTCATAATCGACAGATTTCAAATACTCAAGCGTTTCATCTGTCGAACCATTATCAATCAGGACCAAATCGTAATCCACATTTTTCGTGTATTTGAGTATGCTTTCGACGCATTCTTTGGTTTTGTTCAGCCTGTTTAATGCAACAACAACGATTGTAGCATCCGAAATATGCTCACATCTGTCAAAACCTGCGGCGAGTTGCTCACGAACCTTGAGGAGATTGTCGGTTTCATCGGGACGCTCCATTTTATCTGTGTTTATTTCAATAACATTATGCATAAAATTACCGCCTCATATCATATATTTCTTTTCCAAGCTCTGCCGTTTCGCTGTCGTTCGGCATAATTTTTTCATATTCACCGAGGAGCTGCTCGGCTTGCTGTACTTCTCCGTTTGCGATAAGCATACGGATATTTTTCTTAAATTCGGCAGCGAGTGCGTCCATTTCGCTCGCAGGTTGAGCTTGTTTTTGAACTTTGTCGCTTATTGCCTTAACAAACGGTTTTGCTGCATGATACTGCCTTACAAGTGCTGTAAGGGCTCTTAGGCATTCCTTGAAATTTCCCTGCGATTTCTCGCTTATCGCCTCCGCTGACATAACCGCACCGAAAAGCTGACCTGAAAGTTCGTCCGCACCGAGTTTTTCAGCCTCACAAATTCTAAGTCCCGTTATTCCCCACAATATGAAAAGCGTTTCTATATCTCTGTTATTCCTTAACGAAAGTTCCATTGCACTCTCAAGTAAATTTAGAGTTCCCCGCAAGCCTTTCGGAGAAATGATCTCGATAGGATAATTTTCCAGAGCCTCGTAAAAATCCTTAAAAGTATCACCGCAAAGCTTCGTCGCCATTTTAAAATTATAGTTAGCAAGCGAAGTAATCAACGAAATGTCTTGCTTTTCAATGATAAGATAATACAAGACTTCGTAGTAGTTGCAAAGCCCTGTTTCGGTGAGGTCTTTTGCTTTTTCAAGGCAATTCCCGCTTTGGAAATGCTCTTTTATGGTGTCGAGAAGTTTTACGAAATCAGGCTCATTCTTGAAAATTTTCCTGAACAGGTTGTTTACGTCGGGAGAGGGATTGTTAATTTCTGCCTCTCTTCTGATGAAGATTTGAAGTATTGCCCTGTCTCTTTTGTCAAAGTGATTATAAAGCGCCTGCGTGCGGCGGTAGTTCCCTGTATGACGCATTATTTCAAAGTCAGCATAAAGTTTTTTGTTGAAGTCGTTATCTCTTACATAATAAGTAGAAATATCCGCTTTTTTCAGGACTTCAGCGGCAGTTTCGTACTCTTTTTCAGCCATACAACAAATAGTCACGAAGTTAAATATCGCGCTGTTTTTATTACCCGAAAGTGCCATTTTAATCAGATTATACTCAACCTCGCTTGTATAGAGTTTTCCGCTTGAAACCTTGTCATACAGCTCAAAAAACTTTTTAAACGCCTCAATTGACTCCGTGTTTTTGCCGAGATTTATATAGCTTATCGCCATATAAAGGTAAATATCTGCGTCTGTGCTAAGACTGCCGCCGTTATGACACTTTTCGGTTTTGTCAAAATATTCTTCGCAAAGCTCAATTATCTTTTCCCAGTCAGACAGCCTGAAAAAATGAAAAATTTTCTCGTTATAAAGAGCCACAACAAGAGCGTCGTTACCATTAGGACAGTCAAGTCCGAGCTGTGAATATTCAAGTCTTTTTTCTTCATCTTCCAGACCGAAAGTCTGTGCCAGCTGTAAATAAAGAAGCTGATTAGGCTCTTCTATTTCAAGACGTTTCAGCAAGAGTTCGGAATTTCTCTTATACTTTTCTTCTCTTATCTCCTTTACATTATAAAGGTATCCGTAGTGACCTGCAACGTCCCTAAGCGCTCTTATTGGCAAAGAACAAGGATTCATAAACTCATGAATGCAGCCGACAAATTTCATTCCCGGCTCAAGGCAAAACAATCTGGTGTTAATAAATGATGTAAAAAAGCTGTAATCCTCGGAATTTGTGTAATTTTTTATGGTATATCCTGCGCTTTTATATTTCTTGTACTCGCCCATTTTAAAAAAACTGATTATATCATCGCAGGATTCAAAAATTTCGTCTGCGTCAAGAAACATATACCATTCGCCCTTTGCTCTTTCAAGGGTAGAGTTTCTAGCTGCGGCGAAGTCGTTTATCCATTCAAAATAAAAAACATTGTCGGTGTATTTTTTCGCAATTTCTACCGTATTGTCCGTAGAACCCGTATCGGCTATAATAAGCTCGCTGTCAATGCTGTCGAGTATAGGTTTCAGCGCAGAAAGACATCTGTCGAGATATTTTTCTTCGTTTTTCACGATCATTCCGATAGATAGAACCATTTTTAATTCTCCCGTATTAAAATTACCCTTTTATTAGATAAAACCCCCCGCTTTTGGCGGGGGGAAACGCACTTTGTTTTTTTACTGCAACCGTCAAGCGGTCTGCGGGACAGCAAATCTGACTAAAATTAGCCGAGGAGCTGGAGGATAGACTGCGGCTGCTGGTTCGCCTGTGCGAGCATAGACTGTGCAGCC
>CANQOJ010000049.1 GCA_947625455.1 uncultured Clostridia bacterium
TTTATCTCTGATGAAGAGTACTCCTTTGTTTTGCCGTAATTCGGATCGTACTGCTCGTCAAGTTCGCAGTAAACACACTCTTTAAATACGGATTGTCAACGCCCCATACGTTTTTAGATGACGCCGTATATCCCGCAGATGACGAGGAATAAACCGCCTGAATAAGCTTATCGTTATAGTAAATTGCTTCTCCTATAACTTCGGATACCAGCTTTACAACCTTATCGGTGGCGTTTTTGCTGAGTATAACGCTAGCAGCGCTGCCGTCAAGGTTGCACCTCTTAACATTGGTATACGCCGCGACAGCCTGCGCCTTTATTGCTTCGTCAGCAAATGACGAACCCACTTCATTTGAAACAATCCTTGAAATTATATCAAGCGCCGTACCGTTTACAATCTCGCCGTTGTTGTTCACCCACACATTTTCATTCGCCGCATCTGTTTCTCCGCCGTTAGGGGTGACTGATGAACTGCTTTGCGGTGCTGAACTTGAAGAACTGCTTTGCGGTGCTGAACTTGAAGAACTGCTTTGCGTTTCTGAACTTGATGAACTGCTTTGAGGTATTGAACTTGATGAACTGCTTTGCGGTTTTGAACTTGATGAACTGCTTTGCGGTTTTGAACTTGATGAACTGCTTTGGGGTGTTGGAGTTTCCGGATTTATTTGTAACGCGGAACTTGACGAACTGCTTTGAGATGATGAGCTTGACGAGCTGCTCTGCGGTTCATCATCAACAATGTTTATAATGTCATCATCAAGAAAACTCTCGTCTATATCGGTATTATCCTCTCTGTCGAGGTCTTTTTCCGTTGTCAGCTGACCTGCAAGTCCGCTTAAAACATACTCCTGCATAACAGGACTTTCCGCAAGCGACGGCTCGCCGAATGACAGCATTTCAACCCTTGTTGTATCACTCGTAATTCCGTCAGGCACAACCTCGTAAGGTCGGTTGCTGTCATCTGTAGAGTTGTTGTCGCTTTCATCTGCAGAGCTGTTTTCATCAGAATAATCTGCGGTTTCACTCTCCACCACGCCCGAAACGCCGAACGTGAATATATACACCGCGCCTATAAAAAGCGCCGCAAACAGCTTCACCAACGATAAATGTTTCATCAGAACTCCTCAATAGTTGGACGGATCGTCCTCAAGTCCGTGTTCTTTTATATACTCGTCAAGTCCCTTTACAACGGAAGTATCCCATGTTCTTCCTTTCCAGAGATTTCCGTATATCTGATAATAACCCTTGAAGTACTTAATGCTTTTCTTTCTTACGATTTTAGAGGTATCAACCTTTGGGGATTCATTCGGGCGGACTTTTCTTGCCACAACGACAAGGCGCAAGTCCATATAAGTTGACGCGTCGCAGGTTGAAAGCGTGATAAACTCGTCTCCGTATTCTACGTCTACGCCCGTGTCATAAATGCTTCTGTCTCCGCATTCCAGAATGTAGTCATAAAACTCCGACTGATTTTTGAAATATGTCGCTCCCGTATAGTCGAAAACTTCGCCGTATTTATCCTCCCAGTTTACTATGAAAACCGAGAATATCTTGTATTTGCCATCGCCGTACAGAGTGTTGAAATCAATAACGGGCGACATTTTCAGGAATGATACGTCTTTCCTATAATTTGTCAAAGCCGTAAAGCGGTATTTATACAGCATATTATGACCGTAAATAACCGTATTGTGAGGCATACCCTCTGCGGTTATAGGCCCTCTGTAATCCGCGAATATTGTTCCCTCAAACAGCCACGTTTTGTCAAATGCCCTGTGCAGGTAATAATCGTTGTCCCCGCACTGTACGACAGGGTAATCAATGTTTGTTCCGGGAATGCTTATCCAGCCGACAAAGTCGTTGTTTTCAGCGTACAATCCCGCGTACTTTTCGTTTATTGAACCCGATGGGAGCTGTTCTATCTCGTGCTGTGTGGGAGGTCTGTTTTTGACCTCGACGATATGCGCGTCAGTTGTTGTTTTATTTCCGTTTTCATCAACAGCCGCGTTGATTTCCATGGAAATATACAACGATATATGCAATATCATAACAACCAGCGCGACAACCAAAATCACAAGCGCCGCAAGGAAAACTATTTTCCTCACAACCTCTCCCGTGCTGTCGCCTTTTGCCGGAAAAAGACCAAGCCTTATGCTTTTCCAGAAACCCTGCTTCTTCTTTTTCTTCTTTTTCGGCGGTCTTGGGGATATCCCCATATCCATTTCAGTCATCTGTTCAAATCCTTCCGATATGTTTAACCCATATCATATCCCGCAATTATTTCCTCTTTCCAGCCTCTGCCGTTCCACTGTCCTCCGCGCACAGCGTAATACTCGTCATAAAACAGCGGACTGGGGTTTGGGTATGCCTTTGAAACGTCAACTTCCGGGCTTTCGCCGTCTCTTACCTCTCTTGCGAAAAGCACCCACCGCTTCTCGCAGTCGCCGTATGCCTTATTTAAAATACACGTTGAAAGCGTGAGGATATTGTCGCCGTATTTCAAGTCAACATCGGGATTTATAAATGTTGAGCGGTCAAGAATATCCGCGCAGAAATTGTCGAATTGCTCCTTGTTTTCAAAGTCGTGCATTCTGTGGTATTGAAAATCATCATCACCGCTGTTTACCTTTACAAGCATTCCTCCGAAAACCTTGTACTCCGAGGATTTATACAGCGTGCTGAAAGTAAGCGTCGGGTGGGTTTTGTAAAAGCTTATGTCGTTTTTATCGCGGTAGACGTCATAGTTGTTGTATCTGGGCAAAAGTCCGAAATATGCGCCCGACGCCATATTATGACCGTAGATAACAATATTTGCCGACCTTTTGTCAGCCGTAATATCGCATCTGTAATCAACAGCAAGCGAACCCGAAACACTCTCGGCTTTTTTATAGTTATGGTGAAGATAATAATCGTTGTTATCGGTCTGAAGCACAACATAGTCTATAAACTTGTCGTCGCCGATAGTAAGCCAGCCGACAACGTCCTCGTTGATTTCAAGCAAAGGAAGAAATCTGTCTAAAACTTCGGGATTTTCCTTTTCTATCTCCTCAAGCTTTTCGGTAGGAATACTTACATTTACGTTTGTTCCGCTGTACAAATCGCGCAGTTCATCATTTTCGGCAATATCATTCTTTTCATTCATCTGAAGCGAAAGATACGAAGTGCCTGTTATGATAAGCGTAGTAAACGCGGCTATAAAGATGATTTTCCTTATTATTTCGCGAACGCTGTCGCCTTTCCACGGGATAATATACTTTACTATCCTCATAAAAACGTTTGTTTTCTCCACAGCAATCACTCCTTATGCGGTTATGCGCGTTAATAGCTGAGAAGTTTTGACGTATCCCACGTTCTTCCTTTCCAGCTTCCGCCTCTTACTTTGTACCAATATTCAAACAGCTTTGGATTATAATTGCGCTTTGCTACGGTTGTATCAACCGTTTCGCTTTCGCCGTCGCGGACTCTTCTCGCCAGAACAACCCACCTTGTATCGCAGGCTTTCTCTCCCAAAGGCCATGAACACGTTGACAATGTAAGAAGATCGTCTCCGTACTGCAAGTCAACATCTGTATAGAACCAGCTTCTGTCCATAACGTCAAGTATAAACTGGTTAAAATCATCTACGCCCGAAAAACGCGTTCTGTTTATATACTGGAATACCTCTCCGCATCTTTCTTCGGTATTGACGTACATTCCCGCGAATATCTTAAAGGTTTCGTTTTTGCCGTCGGGAGTAGCAAGCTGGATTGTCGGGTGAACCTTATAAAATGCAAGAGGTTCGGTTGACCAGTCGTTCGGAACATAATGCGCAAGGTACGAAAAATATGTTCCCGCCTGCATATTATGACCAAACAGAATTATATTATCATCAGTGCCGTCCCATCTGTTTAAATAACTTGAGAAAACAGTTCCCGAAAAGCTGTAATTTCCGTACAGGTCGCGGTGGAGATAATAATCGTTGTCCGTAGAATGAACGACAGGGTAGTTTATAAGCGTTCCCGTAAGCTTTATCCAAGCCTTTACGTCGGGATTTATCGCCCAGAGATTTTGCCAGTTTATGTTAAGCGGTGTGTTTTTAACGGGCGTCAGGTCAACATATTCCGGTTCTTCTGTTCCGGGACCTGTAACCTCGGTGATAACGGGGTTCTGAACCTGGTGCGGGGGTGTGTACTCGTTCAGATTGTTCTCAACGTCAACAAGCGGAGAACCCGCAAGTTCGCCGATTTCTATGTCCTGTTCATGCGCGTCGCTTATTCCCGTAAGTTCCCATATAAGATAACCAAGCGCGAATAAGAAAACCAAAATCGCTATGATAAGGAACAGCTTTCTGGCAACTTCGCCCTTTGTATCGCCGCTCTGCGGGAAAATTGTGTGCATAACTCTCACAAAACCGTTCCCACCCGAATCTGTCGGTCTTTTGGGCTGTTTTGAACTTTTAAAGCTTTCGGGTGATGAACCCATTTTATCCAGCGCATAGCGCACGGCGTCATCTTTTTTTGCTTTGTCATAATTTTCTTGATTTACCATGATTTTTCCTCCGTTCAATAATGTTGTTAAATCGTAATGTGAAATATTAGTCATAAACGCTGACAATCAGCATTTTTAACGCTTCATATGCCGCACTTCTGCGGACTTCGTCTCTGTTTCCCGAAAACAAAAACCGTTTCGCGAAAACGCCTTTTGATGAACTCAATCCTATGAAAACCTCGCCTACGGGGTGTTCAGAAGTACCGCCCGACGGTCCTGCAACGCCTGTTGTGGAAACCGCAATATCCGCGCCCGAAACTCGTCTTGCACCTTCTGCCATTTCCTTTGCGCACTGTTCGCTGTATTCGGAGAATTTTTCGAGAGTTGCTTCAGACACTCCGAGAATTTCATGCTTTATCCTGTTTGAATATGAACATAAACCGAACTCAATAACCGCGCTGCTGCCCGAAACCGATGTTATCAGCTCCGAAATCATTCCTCCCGTACAGCTTTCAGCTGTCGCAACTTTGACTTTACGTTCCGTGCAGATTTCCACAAGCTCTTTCGCCGCGTCAATCAATCGAAAAACACTGTCCTTTCTCCGAATTTAAAACGCTTTACGGTTGTTTTCTCAACCGCTTCAATAACCATTTTGTCAAAATCCGCGTTATTTTCAGCGGCTATGATGTCGGAAAGTCTTGGCTTTGTGCGCGGGTGTTTTGGGGTGAACACCGTACAGCAATCCTCGTAAGGCATGATTGACGTTTCAAACGTGCCTATCCTGCGGGATATTTCCGTAATCTCCGTCTTATCCATGCCTATGACCGGTCTGAATACGGGAAACTCCGCCGCCGCGTTTGTACATTCAATTGCCGCAAGCGTCTGGGAAGCTACCTGCGCTAAACTTTCGCCCGTGATTACCGCGCCGTAACCCTCTTTCCTGCAAATCTTGTTCGCAATTTTTATCATCATTCTGCGCATGATTACCGTGAAAAATTCTTCGGGGCAATTGTCGCGCAGTTTTTCCTGTATCTCCGTAAACGGCACGCAGAAAAAGCGTATATCCCCGCAATACTCCGTCAATTCCTCGCAAAGCTTTTCAACTTTCAGCCTTGCCCTGTCAGATGTATACGGCGGGCTGACGTAATGTATGCAGTCGACTATAAGCCCGCGTTTTGCCATCATATAACCCGCTACGGGGCTGTCTATTCCTCCCGAAAGCATAAGCAGCGCTTTTCCGCTTGAACCTACGGGAAGTCCGCCCTGACCTGTTATGCGCATAGCGGAGAGATATGCGCCGTTGTCGCGTATCTCTAGCCGCACCGTAACTTCGGGTTCATGCACGTCTACTTTCAGATGCGGGAACTTGTCAAGCACCGCGTCGCCCAAACTTTGCTGAATATCGGGCGATTTCATCGGAAAAGCTTTATCCGAACGCTTTGCTTCAACTTTAAACGTTTTCGCGTTTGATAATGCCCCGTCAAGATAACCTAAATTCTCAACAACCGCGCCGAAATCCTTTTGGAAAACCGCACAGCGCTGTATCGCGCTTATGCCGAAAATCTTTTTAACCTCGTCAACAGCCGTGCTGATGTCAAAATCTTCGGAATTTGGTTCTATATATATGGTTGACTGACGTCTGCCGCAGGAAAATTTTCCCAGATGCGCAAGTCTGCGTTTTATGTTTTTAACGAGAATATCCTCAAAAGTGCGCCTATTGTCGCCTTTTAAGGCAATTTCTCCATATTTTGCCAGAATTATCTCTTTCATAAATCCCTCAATCTATACAAATCTCTTTGCGAAAAGCGTTCCCGCAAAAACTCCCGTAATGCACAAAGCAACGCTCAATATCGAATAAATAACCGCGAGATATGTGTGATTTAATTCAAACAATTTATATGCTTCAAGCGAGAATGTTGAAAATGTCGTAAAGCCGCCGCACAAGCCCGTTTTCAGGAAAAGGACGGCGTTATCCGAAAGTTTCTTTTCCGCTATTCCGCTTATAAATCCTATGATTACCGCGCCGAGCAAATTTGTTATCAGCGTCAACAACGGGAAATCGCCTTTATATGGTATAAGGCTTACCAGATACCGCAATACCGCGCCTGCCGCGCCGCCTAAACCTACCAGCAAAAAGTTCATCTTCTCACTCTCTTTACAGTTTCAGCGAGTTTTTTTACAAGCATTTGCACTTCATCAGCGGTATTGTCCGCGCAGAATGACACCCTCAATGCGCAGTCGGCGTCCTTGTCGGAAACTCCGAATGCTTTCAGCACGCCGCTTGTTTTGCCCTTAGAGCAAGCCGAGCCGTTCGATATGTATATTCCCGCTTCTTCGAGCGAATGAAGCATGATTTCCGAACGAACGCCCGCAACGCTGAAATTCACGATATTCGGCAGGCATTTGTCGTCAGAATTAAACCTTACGCCCGAAATTTTTGAAACCTCGTTTACCAAAAGCGACTTCAAATCCTCAAACATTCCGCGCTTGTAATCATACGCATTAACCGCCGCTTCAAAGCCCGCGATAAGTTCAACAGGCTCTGTTCCCGAACGCATTTTGTTCTGCTGTCCTCCGCCCAGAATAAGCGGCGAGAGAACAACGCCTTTTTTTATGTACAGCGCGCCTATGCCCTTTGACGCGTGGATTTTATGCCCTGAAACGCTTATAAGGTCAGCGTCAAGCGGTACTTTCAAAAAGCCCTGCACTGCGTCGATATGCACAACAGTTCTCGGATTTTTCGCCTTTACCGCTTTATACAGCCGTTCAACGTCAATGCAAAAGCCTGTTTCGTTGTTTACAGCCATGCACGACACCAAAGCGGTGTTATTGTCCACAGCGTTTGCAACAGCGCCCTCGAAATCATCAAAATCCTTTGGCGATAATCTCACAACCTCGTGACCTGACGCTTCAAGCTTGTCAACAACGCGCGCCTGTGAGGGGTGTTCAATTGACGTTGTGACGATTTTCCCGCTTCTCAGGTTTAAACCCGCAAGCGCGGTGTTGTTGCTTTCGGTGGCGCCCGAAGTGAAAATAACCTCTCCGTCAAAAGGCTTGCCCGTTCCTGTAACGGCATTTAACAGCGTTCTTTTTGCGCGCGATATGACTTCAATAGAAGCGGTACCCATATCATGCATTGAACTTGCGTTTCCGAAAGTATTTTCCATAGCCGAAGCCACTGCCCTTACACATTCCGCGCAGGGCTTAGTGGTGGCGGCGTTGTCAAGATAAATCATCATTTAAATCCTTAAGAAATTATATGTGCAAACAATTTTTGCCACATTTTGCAGCCCAAAGTTCAAATGTTCTTTTAAGGCAATTTTATTATAACACATATTTTTGCATTTGAAAAGTCTTTTTTGTGATTTTTCATATATTTTTCAAAAAAATTTGTGTCAAAAGTTACAAAATAGTTACAAAATGCAGATAAAATATTACAATTTTGTCATATATATTGATTTTGAAAAAAATTTGTGGTAAAATGTAAACAGAAACGAAAAGCGAAATGCTTTCATACTATCCTCCATTTTCTGCCGTTCAATTTTGAACGGCAATTTTTTTGTAACCGAAATTTTTCATCGGCATAATATATACCAAGAAACGCAATGCTCCGCAGGGGAGCGGCGGGTTTCAAAATATTTTCAAGGAGGACATTATTATGTCATGTTTTAATCTCGGCGGAAACGGCTGCTGCTGGATCCTTATCCTCATTCTTTTGATGAACGTTTGCGGCGGCAACGGCACTGCTTACGCTAACGACGGCGGCTGCGGCTGCGGCAACAATGGCTGCGGCAATAACGGCTGCGGCTGCGGATGCTGATGCAGTATACAGTGTAAAGTGTACAGTATTCAGTAAAGGTATCCTCACATTATCCGCAAGGCGGATAATGTGAGGATATAATCAGATTGTTTTAAAATCATAAGAGCGTATGAAACCATTAGGTTTTGTACGCTCTTTCTGCAGTATACAGTGTAAAATGTACAGTATTCAGTAAATGTATCGCTTCGCGGATTTTTTAGATTGTATTCATATTAAAAGAGCGTAAACCTATCGAGAGTTTTACGCTCTACTAATCTAAAAACAATCTTAATCAGTCACGAAGTGACACCTTTGCTGTATACTTTACATTGTTCACTGTATACTGAATTTCGCGCTTCTAGTTTCTTAATTTCTATCCGCTGAACGAAAATTCAAAAAAGCTATTGAATTTTCACGAACATTGTTGTATAATATAATCGTAGGTTATTTTTGCTTAATATTTTGGCTGTTTTTAAATTTAAGGAGGATATTATGTCGGTAAATCTTCAAAAAGGACAAAAGGTTGACCTTACCAAATCAAACGCAGGTCTTAAAACAATCGTTGTCGGGCTTGGCTGGGACGAAGCTCCAAAAAAATTCTCGCTGTTTTCAAGGCAGGAGGATATTGACTGCGACGCTTCGGCGCTGATGATTACGGAAGCTACGGGTAAGCTTGCGTCTCCCGCTGATGTTGTTTATTACGGCAATCTTACGCATGTAAGCGGTTCTGTACGCCACTGCGGTGATAACCTTACGGGTGCGGGCGACGGTGATGATGAACAGATAATTGTTGAACTTACAAGAGTTCCTCAGCAGTACTCCAAAATCGTTTTTACAGTTACTATCTATCAGGCGCGCGAGCGCAAACAGCAGTTCGGCATGATTAAGAATGCGTTTATCCGCATTGTTGACGCTGACAACGGCAAAGAATTATGCAAGTACAACCTTTCCGAAAATTATGACGGGAAAACCGCTATGGTATTCGGCGAGGTTTACCGTCACAATGGAGAATGGAAATTCGGCGCTGTCGGAGAACCTACCAATGACAACGGCATAGGCGATATGGCGGCAAGATTTCAATAATTTTCAAAACCAAGGAGGATAAAAAACATGAAAAAGATTTGCATTATTTCGGGTATTTTAGTACTAGCGGCAGCGGCTGCGGCGGCGGTTGCGTTTTTCCTGCTTCGCAAGACGGACATGATCGAAGATGATGACGACTTCGATTTTGATGACGACGAAATCTGATGTCAAAAGAAGCTAAGACAAACGCTCTGCGTATGCTTGACAAGCTGAAAATCGACTATATTCCCCGCACTTATGAATGCGGGGAGTTTACTGACGGTATTGAAGTGGCAAAATTGCTCGGTCAGCCTTGCTGTCTGACGTTTAAGACCATTGTTACATCAGCGAAAACTAAGAAGAACTATGTTTTTGTCCTGCCTGTTGACTGTGAACTTGACCTTAAAAAGTGCGCGAGAGAGGCGGGCGAAAAGTCGCTTGAACCCGTGAAAGTCAAGGATTTAACCGCGCTTACGGGATATATACGCGGAGGAGTTTCGCCGATAGGCATGAAAAAGCCTTTTGTGACTTTTATTCATCAATCGGCGCAGGAGCACGAAAAAATATTTGTGAGCGGAGGACGACTCGGCTTACAGATTGAGCTTTCGCCGAATGATCTGGCAAAAGCCTGCGAGGGAAAATTTGCGGATATAGTCTAAAAAATTAACGTATGAATTATAACAATAACTCTGTTATAATCCATACGTTTTTTATTGCTTTTTAAAATATTCTTCGGGGTAACTGTCAAGCGGAAACAATACATCGCACAAATGCTCGTCGCTCTCGACAAAACAGCAGTCGTCCTCTGCGTAGATAACGGTGACGGTTTTCCCCTTTTCTATAAGCCTTTCATTTGCGGAGACTGCGCGGAATAAATACATGCGCTGTCCGTGTTTTAACTCGATAACGCCGAAGCTGTCGGGTTGTATTTCCTCGACAACTCTGCCCGATAATCCCTCTAGTTCATCATTGTTCGGAAGTCCGCTTTTATGCAGTTTGTAGTAGATAGGCGCGAAAATCATATTTATCAGGAAATTGAAGAGTATGCCCGCAACCGCTCCAAACAGCATTGTTACCCAACCCGCAAGTCCTGCCGTATACATAAGCAGACCTGATATTGAGCCGGTGAAAACGAAGATTATAAGCCTTAACATATCCTTTGGGAAAACCGTCTGCCACAAGTCCTTGTCCTTTTTTTCGGTAAAAAGCTCGCCTGCGTCGGGAAAGAAAATTTTCCCTCGGAATACCCACGCGAAAATCTGCGCGCAGAGATATGCTCCCGAAAGCGCTATCAGAATGATATAGAAGCTGTTCAAATTACGTTTCTTCGCCGTCCTTAGGTTGTTTTTTTACGGTTATCCTCACCTTGTTTACTCTTAAATCCGAAACATCGGAGATTACAACTTTAAAATTCTCGTCCTCGTAAACATCACCGTTCTGCGGTATGCTTCCAAAAAGTTCCAGAACCCAACCCGCGACCGTATGCGCTTCACATTCTATCGGCGCGTCAATCTCAAGTCCGCTGAAATATCGCCTAAGGCTGTTTAATGAAACATCTCCGTATGCGTCAAACTCCGTTTCCGATACCGATACAATCGGACTTTTCACCTCGTCGCTTTCGTCATAAATCTCCCCTACAAGTTCTTCAAGCAGGTCTTCCATTGTCACTATTCCCAAAGTGCCGCCGTGTTGGTCAAGCACAACGCTCATATGGCACTTTTTCTTCTGCATTGTCCGCATAACTTCCGATATTTTCAGCAAATGCGGGAAATATATCGTTTCCTGCATAAGACCTTTTACCGTTATGTCGCTTCCCTTTTCCTCATATGCTCTTATGAAATCTTTTTCATTTATAACGCCGATAATGCTGTCAAGCGTCTTGTCGTACACGGGCATACGGGAATATTGTTCATTCAAGAACTTTTCGCGCACTGCTTCGGCTTTTTCTCCCGCTTCAACCGCCACAATCTTGACGCGCGGAGTTATTATTTCGTCAACCGTTATTTCATCAAATTCGAGCGCTGAACGCACAAGATTGCTCTCCTGCTGTTCAAGTACACCCTCGTCCTCTATCTCGTCTATTATTGACATAAGTTCTTCTTCGGTAAAACTTACGGAATTTTTGCTCTTAAACAGCTTTGCAACGCCCTTTTTCAGCAGTATAAAGAATGCCGAAAACGGCGTTAATATCACCATAAGGAAAGAAATGACCGCGGAAACTCCGATTGATACCGTTTCGGCATGGTCTTTGGCTATGCTTTTAGGCATAACCTCGCCGAAAATCAATACGACTATCGTTGTCGCTATCGTTGAAACAAGCGAGCCGTATTTTTCGCCGACAAGCGCTATGCACAAAATCGTTGCGATTGACGAGCAGGCGATATTTACTATATTGTTTCCGATAAGTATTGTGGTAAGCGCCTTGTCGTATTTGTTGAGTATATTAAGCGCTCTTTTTGCGCCTCTGCTTCCGCCGTCAGCCATACTTTTAAGGCGTATGCGGTTGACGCTCGAAAACGCCGTCTCGGACGCTGAAAAGAACGCCGAAAACGCTATTGTTGAAACAATTATCAATATATTTGTCAGACTCATATATTCCTCATTTTATCCAAAACAAATTCCTTTATGCACTTTGTGACTCCCCCGCTGTTGTTGTCGGGAGCGACAAATCTGCACATCTTTTTCACTTCTTCACTGCCGTTTTCCATGCAGAAACTGTACTTTGCTGATGTCAGCATGTCCAAATCGTTGAAATAATCGCCGAATGCCATGGTTTCTTCGGGCGTTATCCCCAAACGCTCCTGCATTGATCTAAGCGCTTTTCCTTTACTCCCGCCGCCTGCCATAACGTCCATCCACTCTTTGCCCGAAGCCTGAACGTTTAATCTGCCGCCGAAAATGCCGTCAATAAGCGGTTTTCCGTGTTCAACTGCCCCCTGCTTATCAAGCACGGCGAGTTTATATATCTCGCCTTTTGCGTTTCTAAGGTCGTCTATGTACATATTGCGCTTATAGAACAGCGAAACGTCTCTTGCAAACCCCTTGTCGCTGTTGTCAAAAT
>CANQOJ010000050.1 GCA_947625455.1 uncultured Clostridia bacterium
CTTGTTCAGCGGTTTCTTCAACTGCCGTTTCCTCAACAACCGCCTGTTCTTCAGCTGTTGCTTGTTCAGCAACCGCTTCCTGTTGTTCTTCAACAACTTCTTCCTGTTCAGCAGTTGCTTGTTCTTCAACTGCGCTTTCCTCTTGCGCAACAGCCTCCTGCTGTTCAACCGCAGTTTCCTGCTGTTCGGCAACTGCCTGTTCTTCAGCCTTTTCTTCCTCTTGTTCCGAACCGGACGGCTGAACATCGGGCTGTGCGGCGAGTTTCGCTAAACTGTCGTTTTGAGGAACTGCCGAAAATGAAATCGGCTCGACAGAAACGGGCTTTACATCAGGCTTTGATGCGTCGTCATCAAGCGCAAATTCGTCCATTGAGTTGCCGAGAAAACGATAAGGATCAAGAATAACGTCCTTACTCTTGTCCTCGTCCATTGAACAACCCTCAATTATGGGGATATCGTCGGAAATGACTTCTTCATCTCCGCCCTCCATTGAAAAGTTTTCAACGCGCATCGCGTCACCCATGTTCTTGGGGGCTTTCTGGCGGACTCTGCCCGTGGACAAATCCGCGTCCTCAATTGTCGGAATTTCAAAATTCGCCGCGCCGAAAGCATTTATCGCTCCCGAAAACGCCGAAACAGCTTCCTCGGAAAATCCCTCCGTCCCGAACAAATCCGCAGAGTTCGGCGCGCTGTAAGAAGACTCTGTAAAATCATCTCCGCCTATTTCAAAATTTGAAAACGACGATTGCTGGTTCATAGAAACCGTTCCCGCAGACCTGTTTGCAGGCACCGGCGCACCGCATTCCATACAGAAAAGACTTCCGTCAATCAGCTTTTTACCGCAGTTTACGCAAAACATACATATTCCCCCGATGCAGATAAGGCACAAATCGCCGAAAATGCGCAAGGCATTTCAAAGCGCTTATGCCTTTATTATACAATAAATCCGAGGGAATGTCAATTGAATTTATGAAAATTGTACAAATGATTAAAAGAAACACGTCATTTTTGTGACAATCAACAATAATAACCCTTAAAGCCCCGAAAAATACAATCCCGCGAATATTCCCGCGGCAATAGCGAAAACGGCGGTTGAAGCAAGGCACATAAGCAGGTGAGTAAGGGTGTATTTTCTTTCAGGCTGATTTTTCTGTTCAGCGGGCTGTGTAGGCACAAAGGCGTTGTTCTGCGGTGTAAAGCCGGTTGTCTGTTGTACCTGCGCATAGCTGTTGACGTTATTTTCGACAACCTGCGCACGTTGAATATTGTCGTTGCTTTGCGCAAAATCAGCAACGGCATTTTCAACAGCACTCACTGACTGCGCGTTGTCATTAGCCGTATTTTCAGCAACTTGCGCTTGCTGAACATTGTCGTTGCTTTGTGCAAAATCAGCAACGGCATTTTCTACAACGCTTGCCAACTGCGCGTTGTCATTAGCCGTATTTTCAGCAACTTGCGCTTGCTGAACATTGTCGTTAGCCTGCGCAAAATCGGAAACAACATTTTCAACAGCACTTGCCGACTGCGCGTTGTCATTAGCCGTATCATCAACATTCTCAACTGTACTTTGCTGAACAGTCTGTTCATCAATAAACGCCGATACGGGTTCACTTAAAACGCTTTCTTTCTCCAAAGGCGCTGACGCCGCAACAGGCGCTGACGTCTGTACCTTAACGACCTCCTTTCCGCAGAAACTGCAAAATCTTGAACTGTCGGAAATCTGTTTTCCGCAATATGAACAAAACATAATCTTTTCCTTTCTGAATTAGTTATATTATCAGACCTTAATTTCAAAAGGCTGTACATTTCTGAAATAATCAAACAGATACTGCTGTGCAACACCCTCTATGCCCTCTGCGCATTTCGGCAAACCGTTCGGATAATATTCATTCATTATCCGCTTTATCCAGACGTCCTTTGGAAATGCGTCAAGCTTATGAAACGCAAACAACAGCACGCAGTCCGCTACCTTATCTCCCACGCCGACAATGCTTTTCAGCTTCTCCCTTGCCAAATCGAGCGACAGCGCGTCTATTTCCTCAAAGTTTATCTCCCCATTGTTCACCTTAGACACTGCGTCAACTATGTACCTTGCGCGAAAGCCTGCCCTTAATTCCGCGAGGTCGCTTTCTTCAATGCCGCTAAGTCTCTGCGCGGTAGGAAACGCATAGCTGTTTTCGCTTATCTTAGCGCCGAATTTTTGGCAAAACCTTGAGATAATTCCCGAAATACGCGGGATATTGTTGTTCTGCGAGATGATAAAGCTTATAAGAGTTTCAAACGGCTCCTGCTTTAATATCCGTATTCCCCATGACGCCTGACAGGCTTTTTTCAGCGTTTCGTCCTCCGATAAACGAAGCGCATATTCGCTGTAGTCAGCGTCAAGATCGAAATATTCCCGCCAGAATTTCCCGCCATTTTCGGGAATGCCGTCAATTTCAACCATGTCTCCCTTTTGCGTCACGGTAATTTCCCGCCCGCTTACAATTCCCGAAAACTTGCCTTGTTCATCTTCATGCCATCTAAAGCACTGACCGCAAAGAAAAGTTCTCGCGGGACAAAGTTCTTTTACACTTACTGTAATCTTCAATATACGTTTACCTGCCTGTTTATTAAGAGTTGTTACAACCCGTTTAATTGTTAAACCGGACTGACGAGAAAGCCCCAGACACGCGCATTATACGCTTCGCGGAAAACGCTGACGAAGTAGCTGAGGGTTTATCGACAGTCCAGGTGTTACATTTTTTTCAAAAACCCCTTGATTATTTACTTTAATTATAATATAATTTTAGTAGGATTGCAAGTGTTTTCTTGCTTTTTTCACCAACCCGACACAAAATTTTCTCTTATAACCGGAGGACAGGATAAGTGAAAAAGAACATTCTCACTATACGAGTTGACGATATTTTCGGGCAGAAATGCGGCTGTCCTATCTGCCAAACGGAAAAAATATCCGAGGAAAACGCCTGCGAATATATTGCAGGCTCGGCCATGATGACGCCGGAAATACGCATTGAAACAAACAAATTAGGCTTTTGCGCGGAACATTTCGATATGCTGCTTAAAACAAGCGCAAGGCTTCCGCTTGCTTTGATATTAAGCACGCACCTTGACGAGATACAAAACGAAGCTTACGGCGTCAGAACATCTTCATTCGGCAAAAACCCAAAAGCCGAGCGCAGCGCGGAGTTTGAAAAGACCTGCTATGTCTGCTCGCGCATGGACGGCGACCTTGACCGCTTTCTTCACGGAATGTTTAAAATGTACGCCGAGGACGAGAGTTTCCGAAAGCTGTTTTCCGAGCAGGAATACATCTGCTTCCCACACAGAAATTTGCTGCTGAATAAAGCGGGCAAAGCCTTGAAAAAGGACATATTAAAGCAGTTTTGCGCGGAAACCGAAAGGCTTTCAGCTGACAAGCTTATACAAATCCGCAAAGGTCTTGAAGAGCTTTGCTCAAGCTTTGACTACCGAAACGCGGGAAAACCGCTCTCGGAAAATGCGGAGTTTGCCCCCGAAAGGGCAATAGAGTTTATAACGGGCAGACCGAAAAAGGATTAAGAAGGGATTTTATGGATATATTAGCGATAGAAAGTTCCTGCGACGAAACCGCCGCCGCTGTTGTAAGAGACGGGCGGGAGATAATTTCGTCAGTTGTCGCAACGCAGATTGAGGAACACAGACTTTACGGAGGAGTTGTTCCCGAAATTGCCTCCAGACGTCACTGCGAGAGCATTTGCGGGGTAGTTTCGGAAGCGCTTGAAAAGGCGGGCAAAACCGCAAAAGATGTTGACGCAATAGCCGTTTCATTTGCGCCGGGGCTTGTGGGCGCGCTTTTAGTCGGAGTAAATTTCGCAAAGGGCTTGGCGTTTTCGCTCGGAAAACCGCTTATTCCCGTTCATCATATACGCGGTCATATCGCCGCGAATTATCTTGCGCACAAAGAACTTGAACCGCCGTATATGTGCCTTGTCGTTTCGGGAAGTCACAGTCATATCGTAAACGTAAAAAGCCACACCGAGTTTGAAACTCTCGGACGCACCATAGACGACGCGGCGGGAGAAGCGTTTGACAAAGCGGCAAGGGCTATGGGCTTCCCTTATCCCGGAGGCGTTTTTATTGACAATGCCGCAAAACTCGGCGACTGCACGAAATATAAACTCCCAAAACCCCATACTCACAACCCCTATGACTTCAGCTTTTCGGGACTTAAAACCGCCGTTTTAAATCTAATCCACAATACCGAACAGCGCGGAGAAAGCATTGACATAAGCTCCCTCGCGGCTTGTTTTCAGAAAACAGTCTGCGAAACGCTTACTGAAAAGTTCATTTCCGCCGCGCTTGAAAGAAACTGCAAAACAATAGCGCTTGCGGGAGGTGTTGCCGCAAACAGCGGGCTTAGAAATCTGCTTGACGAAACGGCGGAAAAGCACGGAATGACATTGTTTGCGCCGCCGTTATCGCTTTGCGGAGACAATGCCGCAATGATAGGCTGTCAGGGGTATTACGAATATCTCGCGGGGAATATCGCTGACGCAAGGCTAAACGCTTATGCGTCAATGCCGCTTGACGAGGTGAGGTTTTAATGAAGAACATAGTGCTTATAGGAATGCCCGCGGCGGGAAAGTCAACGATAGGCGTTTTGCTTGCGAAATCGTTGGGGTTTGAGTTTATCGACACCGATATTGTCATTCAAAAGCAAACAGGCAGGCTTTTGCAGGATATAATCGACAGCGACGGACTTGACGCTTTCTGTATTGCCGAAGAACGCGCCATATTATCGGTTTCGCAGACCGAAAACGCTGTTATCGCAACAGGCGGAAGCGCAGTTTACAGCAGAGAAGCCATGCTGTACCTAAAGAAAAACGGAAAGGTATACTATCTGTCACTGCCGTCAGAAGAACTTCTCCCGCGCCTGAAAGACATAAAAACGCGCGGAATTGCCATGCGCAAAGGTCAAAGCGTTGACGAGGTATTTGAAAACAGGCGCGCGCTTTATGAAGAATACAGCGATATAACGGTCGACTGCATGGGAAAATCAGCTGAAGAAACCGTGACCGAAATAGCCGAATACCACAAACTTATAGGAGTATAAATATGTCCGAAGAAATTTTGAATGAAAACGATATAAACGACAATGCCGAAAATCTCGAAAATAAACCCGATTACCGCGCGGGCTTCAAGTCCGTAAGCTTTAAACTCGGAATTATGATTATAATCATATTCTGCGCAAGAGGAATAGGCGAAATAGCCGCAAGCCTTGTAAGCGACGCCCTTGAAAATGCGGACGCGACGTTTGCGTACATTATAAGAACGCTTATATCGGTGTTTTTCCTGAACGTTGTGCCGATAGGACTTACAATGCTTGTATTTAAAAAGCCGTTTAAGGCTGTCGGCGAAACAAGTTATCATAAACCCAAATATTTTGGCAAGGCTATGGGAATGTTCCCCGCGCTGTATTCTCTTGGGATTATCACAAACCTGCTTACAATGCTTATTTCACAGCTTTTCAAAGATACGGATATGAACGAAAGTTTCAACACCGTAAACGACTTCGCCGCGCCGAATTTCACCTGCGGACTGATTTTGTTTTTCCAGATGGCTATACTTGCGCCCATTGTAGAGGAATTTTGGTTCAGAGGCATTGTGCTTGAAAGTATGCGCCCATATGGAAACGGCGTTGCGATATTCATTTCGGGACTTCTTTTCGGACTTACCCATGCAAATTTCGCGCAGTTTTTCTACGCGACAGTACTCGGCATATGCTTAGGCTATATCGCAGTGTCAACACGCAGTATAATCACAACTACCGTGCTTCACGCTATGTTCAACAGCGTCTCCGCGTCGCTTTTGCTCCTGCTTACCGACAAGCCCGTACAGGATTTCCTCCTTAACCCACAAAACGCCGAAACAACGCCCTCTGTCGTCATTTATATAGCTATCATGGCATTGATGATGATAACAATGACAGTCGGCTTTTTTATGGCAATAGCAAAGCTTATAAAAATAAAGAAATACCGTGTGCCAAAGGTACAGGAGGAACTTTCTCCCGCAAAACGCTGGGGAATATTCTTCTCTCGCGCTACCGTAATAGTAGGATTTGTTCTCGCGGCAGACAGCTTTACTTTCCGGTTTATACCGAACTTTATATATAACATACTTGCATAAAACCTGCTGACTCTTGAAAGGAATAAAAATGGACGACAACAAAAAAGTAAGTTTAAAGAAAAAAGGCTGGACAGATCCAGTCACAGGCGAATACTATCCCGGAGGAAACCCAAACGAGATAAAAATGTCCGACAGCAATACGCAAAGCAATTTTTCAACAACTCGTTCCTCCGCATTTCCCGAATTTGACTTTCAGCAAAACGATACCCAAAGTCCCCAAAATTCCCAAAATAACCCAACCCCCGAAAACTTCCAAAACTCCAAAACCGAAAGCACCCATGCAGATAACAGCGCAAGCGTTCATGTCGAATACAATGACGGAAAAAAGTTCTGCAAATTCTGCGGAAAGAGGATACCTATGGACGCGGTTGTCTGCACATACTGCGGACGGCAGGTCGAAATGCTCAAAACCGAACCCGCCCAGCCAACTGTAATAAACACCACAACAACCGTCTATATCCGAAAACTCAACCGCATACTAACCCTTATATTGTGCATTGTACTCGGAACATTCGGCATACACCGTTTTTACGAGGGAAAAACAGGCACGGGCGTTCTCTGGCTTTTTACGTTCGGATTATTTGGCATAGGCTGGCTTGTGGACATAATAAGCCTTGTCTGCCTTAAAACAAACGACTATTATATTGACAATAAAGGCAAGCGCAGGGAATTGCCGCAACTGCCAAGATAAGACAAAGCTGTAAATAATTGTCGGATTTTATCAATAAGTGAAAAATTATGTGAAAATACTTTACTTTTTGGGAAAAATCTTGTATAATAAAAGTATAATGTAAAAGTATTGAAAACGGATAAAAAACGGCAGTGAAAATATTTCGGGAGTTATTATTATATGAGTTTTCAGGATGTATTGTCAATGGTCGCGGGATTGTGCGTATTTATGTTCGGAATGCACACCCTCAGCGCTTCGCTCGAAAAGTTTGCAGGCAGCAGGATAGAAGACCTGCTCAATAAAATGACGTCAAATCCCATAAAGGGAGTTTTCCTCGGCGCGGCAGTAACTGCGCTTATTCAGTCGTCCGCGGCTACTACCGTCATGATGGTCGGTTTTGTAAACTCGGGACTTTTAAAGCTGTCGCAGGCAATAAGCGTAATAATGGGCGCGAATATCGGTACAACGGCTACCGCGTGGTTAGTCAGCCTTTCATCTCTCGCGGGAGATGATGCTGCGGGGATTATGAGCATTTTCAGCTTTGACACGATTATAACCATAATCGCAGTTGTCGGAATAATTTTCGCCATGTTCACAAAATCCGACAGGAAGAAAACTGTCGGAAATATTCTGGTGGGATTTGCACTGCTGATGTTCGGAATGAACATGATGTCGGATTCGTCGGAGAAACTTAAAGATGTTCCCGAATTTACGCAGTTTATGACAATGTTCTCAAATCCCATTTTAGGCGTTATAGCAGGCGCAGTGCTTACGGCGGTATTGCAGTCGTCATCGGTTTCTATCGGTATATTGCAGTCAATTTCAAACCAGACAGGCACGGTAACCTATAAAATCGCTCTGCCCATACTTCTCGGACAGAACATCGGCTCATGCGTTACCGCGCTTATCTCGTCAATCGGCGCAAATAAAGCCGCAAAGCGCGTTGCAATCGTACACCTATACTTTAATGTCATAGGAACAGTGGTTTTCCTGGGATTGTTCTATCTTGTCACGGCGCTTGTTGACATTCCCATTGTAAATGAACGGTTAAACGCTGTAGGAATTGCGGTTATCCACTCATGTTTCAATATTCTCGCAACAGCGCTGTTCCTGCCGTTTACAAAACAGCTTGAAAAACTTGCCTGCCTCACCATACGCGACAAAGCTGACGAAGAAGCGAAAATGCCCATACTCGACAAACGTCTGCTTAATACTCCCGCAGTCGCAATTGAGGAGTGCAGAAACGTTGCGTACAAAATGGCTGACTTGACGCATAAAACGGTGCTTATGGCAATCGACCTTGTAAACAGCTATGACGCGAAAATCGCGGCGGAAATTGTCGAAAATGAAAACACGATAGATATTTACGAGGATAAAATAGGTTCGTACATTTTGCAGGTAGCGTCAAAAGACCTGTCTGTAAGCGACAGTCAGTCGGTGTCGGGATTGCTTCATACAATAGGCGACCTTGAACGTATTTCAGACCATGCGGTAAATATAACAGAAGCTGCGGAAGAAATGCACGACAAGAAGATAAAGTTCTCAAAGGCGGCTGAAACCGAAATGGCGGTTATGACCGCTGCGCTTAAAGAGATACTCGATATGTCGCTCAGGGCGTTCTTTACAAACGATATTGCGCTTGCAAAAGAGGTAGAACCGCTTGAGGACGTGATTGACGGACTGCGCACCGAACTTAAAAACCGCCATGTCGAACGCTTGAAAACAGGAAAATGCACCATTGAACTCGGATTTATACTCCAGGACTTACTGACGAATTTCGAGAGAGTTTCCGACCATTGTTCAAATATAGCGGTCTGCCTTATCCAGATAAAGGAAAACAGCCTTGATACTCACGAGTACATCAACGAACTTAAAAAGCTTGAAAAGAGCGAATTTATGGACGAGTTCAACGATTACCGCTCGAAATATCTGCTTCCGGATTAAGTCACCGGTCACGGTGCTGCAAATTCCAAGGGGAAAACCTTTTGAAAAAGGTTTTCCCCTTGAACCCCTTTCCAAAACTTTTTATTACGGCTGGTGGCGGTGAGGTTCTTTGGACGCATAATAGAAAAACAGCGTTTAATTCAAAATAACGTTGGCATTATAAAGTTTTTGAAAAGGAGTTTGAATAGCATTAAACAAGTAACGGGCAGAAATTCGGCTTTTATACAGTCGGTTTATATCGGATATATTTTAAAGGAGTAAATATGAAACACACTATACTTTCAGCAATTTTAATCACCGCAATTATGATAGCATGCACAGGCTGCAGCAATCCTTTCAAACCTGCCGAAAAAAGCGTGAATGAAATGGCGCTTGAATATCTCGAAGAGAAGTACGGCGAAAAATTTGAATACGCTGCGCCCGCAGGTTCAAGCTATACGGGCACAAGAGCGTTTTTGGCAAAGTGCGGGAGTTTCGGCGACAATCGGATTTTAGTTGAAATTGAGGATTTCAAAGACGAGGAAAAACGAGTAATACGGGACAACTACTTGGTAGTCAAGTATGCAGATGAAATGTCTGATTATTTGAGCGGATTAGTTAATGAACAGTTTGGCGAGTGTAAAGTCTGGCATGGCAACAACCATACTTCGTCTGCAAACTTGCCCGCAAACGCCTCTTTTGACGAATTTCTGAAAGATCCGAGCAACCAGCTTTTCGGGTGGATTGTCGTTAAAAAGAGCGATTATAATGACAGAAGTCAGCTTGCCGAAATACTGGAAACTATCACGGCTGAGTGCGCTGCCGAAGATATTTCAATAAGCGTTGTGGTTTTAGACGATTTGAAATATGCAGACTGTAACTCGGAAAAAGCGCGTGATTACAGCATTCGCGGCGATTGTTTTGCCAAAGGTGAAATTCTTCGCGGCGAGGGCAGTACGTCAATAGACTATTATGGCGAATGACAGCTATATTGACAGAGGAGAATCAAAAAAAATGAAACATATTATACTTTCAGCAATTTTAATCACTGCAATTATGATAGCAGGCACAGGCTGCAGCAATCCTTTCAAACCTGCCGAAAAAAGCGTGAATGAAATGGCGCTTGAATATCTTGAAGAAAAATAAGGCGAGAAATTTGAATACGCCGCGCCCGCAGGTTCAAGCTACACTGGAACAAGAACGTTTCTTGCAAACTGCGAGGGTTTTGACGACAGGCACGTTTTGGTGCAAATCGAAAATTTTATGGACGAGGACAACAGGATAGTAAAGGACAATTATCTCGCAATTCAGTATCAGGATGATGTGAGAGAGCTGTTTAAGCAAATTGCCGATGAAGTATTTGGTTCATCTAAGATATTTTACTATGCCGCAAGCCGTACAATATCTCCTGAGTTGTCTGCTGACGCGAGTTTTGAAGAATATATAAACAGCAAAGAGGGTTTGATAAGAGCTGTCATATCATTACCCGAAAGCGGTTATGAAAATACCGAACAGCTGATTTCATTGTACAACAAAATCACAGAAACTTTTTCTGTTGAGGAAATAAGCATTTTGGTAGTTGTCGCAGATGATGATACATTTGAAACAGGCGACGAAGATGTAATACGGGAAATTTTCGGCAAAAAATAAAGTATTGCACAAGCAAGAATCAACCGCTACAAAGACGAAGATGAACTGGAGTTATGGGAAAATGGAGTGAAGATACTGGGAGAAGAAATTTAAAGCCGTCTGGCGCTCTCTATGTAAACGGGAGCGCTTTCTTTTTGCTATGCTTTTGTGCAAAATTCACAAAAAAGTACGGTTGAATAGTAAAAATTCTCCAAATTCGTTTATAGTGTGCAAAAAATCTTGAAAAAACTTCAGAAATAATATATAATATAGACAGGAGGTCTGCGGGGAAGTCCGCGGACGGAAAGGAGAATTTTTTCAAATGGGATTAAAGCTTGACGACAAGTATCTTAACGGTTTTGTCAGAGAACACGAACTGGCTCAGTACGCCGCACAGGTAAAAGCTGCACATGATGTTCTCGAAAGCAGACAGGGCGCGGGAAACGACTATCTGGGCTGGATAGACCTGCCTGTCGATTACGACAAGGAGGAATTTGCGCGAATTAAAAAAGCCGCCGCTAAAATAAAGAGCGACAGTCAGGCTCTCGTTGTTATCGGCATAGGCGGTTCATACCTCGGCGCAAGAGCGGCTATCGACGCGCTGAAGTCCTCTATGTACAACCTTATGAAAAAGGATACGCCCGAAATCTACTTTGTAGGGTGCAGTCTTTCGCCGACATATCTGAGCGAAGTTATTTCCCTTGTAAAAGACAAGGATTTTTCGGTCAACATCATTTCAAAAAGCGGTACAACGACCGAGCCTGCTCTCGCATTCAGAATTTTCAGAGATATGCTCGTTGAAAAATACGGCGAGGACGGCGCAAAGGGCAGAATTTACGCAACTACCGACAAGGCGCGCGGTACTCTTAAGGAACTTTCAGACAAAATGGGATATGAAACATTTGTTGTTCCCGACGATGTAGGAGGAAGATATTCCGTGCTTACGGCGGTAGGACTTCTGCCGATAGCGTGCGCGGGGTGCGATATTGATATGCTGATGAAAGGCGCACAGGACGCAAGAGAGGCATATAAAGACTGCGACCTCGAAAAGAACGACTGCTATAAATATGCCGCTTACCGCAATATCCTCTACAAAAAGGGCAAGAGCGTTGAAATGCTGATAAGCTACGAGCCGTCATTCCAGATGATGGCTGAATGGTGGAAACAGCTTTACGGCGAAAGCGAGGGCAAGGACGGAAAGGGAATTTACCCGTCAAGCGCGGTGTTCTCAACCGACCTGCACTCTCTCGGACAATTCGTTCAGGACGGTTCAAGAATAATGTTTGAAACCGTTATTCAGTTCGGCAAACCGCAGAAAGAACTGTTCCTGAAAGACGATCCCAACAACATAGACGGACTTAACTTCCTGTCAAATCAGAATATGTCCATAGTAAACAGAAAGGCTTTTGAGGGAACAGTTATCGCGCATACCGAGGGCGGCGTGCCGAATATGGTAATAGAAGTTCCCAAACTCAACGAGTATGAACTTGGATATATGATCTACTTCTTTGAAAAAGCATGTGCAATAAGCGGTTACCTGCTCGGAGTAAATCCGTTCAATCAGCCGGGAGTTGAAAGCTATAAGAAGAATATGTTCGCATTGCTCGGAAAACCGGGATATGAGGGCAGAAAAGCTGAGCTTGAAAAGAAACTGGGACTTTAAAAGTAAAAATTTACGGAGGATATAACTATGGTTAAAATCATCACAGGCAAAAGAGGCTCCGGCAAAACAAAAATCCTTATCGACGCTATTCATGCGGCGGAAAAGCAGTCAAAAGGAAACGTTGTAGCAATTCAGAAAGGTTCTTCGCTGAATACGGACATCACCTATAAAGTACGCCTTATAAACATTGAGGACTATGCTGAGAGGGAATAGACGCATTCTACGGATTTATCGCGGG
>CANQOJ010000051.1 GCA_947625455.1 uncultured Clostridia bacterium
GCACCGTAAGCATAATCGCCTGTTCATCATGGTCGGTTTTTTTCAGAATAAGGTTAAGAATAGCCACAATTATCCCGACAGCGGCTATTTTAAACAGCAAATCAAGCTCCATATTTTTCCCCTCATATGATAAGAATTGCAGCTGCCGCCCCGCAAAGCGCGCCTATCTGTTTAAGCGCCTTGCCCTTGCGGAGATATTCCTCGTTTGCCTGTTGTTCAAGCCTCGAAAATCTCTCGGAATACAGCGAAAGCGCCATAACCGCGCCGTCGCTTCCGCTTGTAGAAAGGGCGGGCAGAAGTTCGCGCAATAATGCGGTTTCCTCGGCGTTTTCGGGAAGCTCAGTGCAGGCGTTTTCCCATGCCGTCTTTATGTCAAAAGTCTTGGCGTAATGTTCGTTTACAAGCCTTGCAAAACAGCAGTTTTCCCTTGAAAACAACTCCGAAAGTTCGGGATTTCCAAACTGTATTTCCGCTGAAAAATTGCTTAACATAACGGATATTTCTTTCAGAAATTCAACGCGTTTTTTCAATTCCCCGCTTTTCTTAAACCCGCAGAAAACGCAGAACAAAAACGCCGACAATGACAGAAAAATCTTCATTTCATCACTCCCGCAAAACTCGGATATCCGATATAATCCCGCGGTTTTTTACAATTGCCGCGCAGTCGAAATACGGCAGTATTGAGCGCGTTGACGGGCGGGTTGAGAGTTCATGAAAATTGCCCGCATGCGCCGAAGCAATGATTTTCGCCCCGCAGTATGCGCACTGTTCGATTGCCTTTTCATCATCGCCTATCTCGTCGCAGATTATAATTTCGGGACTTAGCGTGCGAAGCGCCATAAGTATGCCGTCAGACTTCCTGCAGCCGCACAAAGCGTCTGTATTAAGACCTATGTCAAATGACGGCGTACCCTTTACGGGCGCTGAAATCTCGCCTCTTGAATCAATCACCGAAACACGGTATTTTTCCGACAGCTTTCGCGCAAGGTCGCGCAGTACCGTTGTTTTCCCCGACATTGCCGCACCGCCCAGAAGAAGCGAGCGCGGCTTGTCCGAAAATATCATTTCCGCAAGCTGTTCTGCACAGCCTTTCACCTCGTGCGCTATTCGGATATTAAGCCCCGAAATGTCGCGGATTGTTTCAATCTTTCCGTTTTTGTAAACGCATCTTCCGCATATCCCCACGCGGTGACCGCCGTTTAACGTTACAAACCCCTCGGCAATATCGTTTTCAAACGAATACACCGAATATCTGCAAATCTCCGCGAATACATCCGATATTTCCCTTGCGGAAAACGGTTCGCTGCAAGCGATCATCTTTCCCGAAGTCAAAACGCACACTGCCTGTCTGCCCGCGCGTATCCTTATCTCCGCAATACCCGAAATCGGTTCTGTAATGCGGATTTTTGAGATTGAAGCAAGCGGCATTTTTGTTATAGATGACATTTTTGTGTTCCTCCTTTGTTGTCCGACGCTTTTGTGTTGTCCGACGCTTTTGTGTTGTCCGACGCTTTTGTGTTGTCCTGTTTTGTACATTGTATTCCGCTCAAAACAAGTTTAGAACACGGGACACAGTATACAGTGGACAGTGGAAAGTATTCAGTTGCGGTATCCGCTTCGCGGATATTGTCAGATTGTTTTTAAACCAAAAGAGCGTAAATCAACTAAGTGACTTACGCTCTTATAATCCAAAAACAATCTAAATCGTTCACGAAGTGAACACCGCAACTGTATACTGTCCAATGTCCACTGTATACTGCTTAAATCTTCTATTTATTCTTCGGCAACTTATCCTCTTTCGCCCACGCCCATTGAACATTTTGCCGTTTGCCGGGCTTTCTGCCCTTTTCCAGAAAGTAGGAAAGCGCCGTCATATATTGTTCAACATCAGTGCAGACCATGTACGCGGGATATTCTCCCTCAAAGAACTTCACGGGTTTTCGCGCCTTTGAACCGTTTCTCCAGCTTGCATAACCGCCCTCCTGCGAGGTGTGCGCGTCATAGCTTATACGACAGCAGCCCTCACCGAAATTGAACCACATTTCTTCCGTGTTTCTGTGCTGAATAACAAGCGTGTTCAGCGTGCCGTTTAAGAACACACTGCGAAAATGCTCCAACATTTTCTCAAAGCCGTCAGCAGTTAAACTGCCGTCATATATTTCGCGCTTTACTTCGCCGCTGCGCAATTTTTCCGTGACAAAAATCGGTTCATCGGGCAGTGATTTTACGGGTGTAAATGAACTTACGTCAATGTGAATTGTCCGATTTTGCGCTGCTGCAAAAAAGTAGATGAACAAATTCGGGTATTTTTCCGAAAGAAAATCACTGTTCTCGTCGCTAAGCATGTTGTATTGCAAAACAACGGCATTTTTACACTGCAAGGCGTTTTCCTTTGGTATATCCCAACAATGGAAATCCCTGCTTCTCCCGTAAATCTCCTCTCTCGTGAACCCGTGCGCCGTAAGGCTTTGTACAACATTTGCGGTCACTCCCGCATACCATTTTGACGAACCCTCAAAATACCTGCCGAATTTAATCTGCTGAAGTATCATTTCAACCGTGTTTTTATCATAATTTCCACGTCTCCAAATCATTTTTAACCACCTTTGCTGTTATATACTGTCACCCAAAGCAACTTTCCGCTTAAACTCCTCGTTGTTTTTCACCATTTCGTCAAACGTCACGGGAAAGAAATAATTTACGTCAACGCCTGCGTTGAACATAACGTCAGACTGTTCGATAAGTTTCCAGAACGCCTGGTCGGTGTTGTTGTGGATATGCCCGAAAACCATGAAGCTTTTGTGATAGTGGGGCCAGGACATCATGGGATAGTGGCACAGAACGCACTGTTCCTTTCCCGTTGCGATATAAAGCAAATTGTCAACGCTCACAAAATACTTGTCAAGATTTGCGTTTTTCATCCAGCTGCTGTCGTGATTGCCGACAATAAGGTGCTTTTTGCCTTTAAGGCGCTTTAAATAGTCGTTCGGCGGTATTGTGTTTCTGTACATCAAATCGCCGAGAATGTACACATTGTCGCTGTCTTTTACCCTTGCGTTCCAGTTTGCTGTCAGCGTTTCGTCCATTTCCTCAACGCTTGAAAACGGTCTGTTGCAAAGCTTTATAATGTTGGCGTGACCTAAATGAAGGTCGCTTGTAAAATATGTCATGTTTTATCCTTTCCAGAAGCCGGAGTACACAGTATACAGTGTACAGTGGACAGTAATCAGTAAATGTGCCGCTTCGCGGGGATTTAGATTGTTTTTGGATTATAAGAGCGTAAATCTGGTGAGGGTTTACGCTCTTTTGGTTTAAAAACAATCTAAATAATCCGCGAAGCGGATACCGCAACTGAATACTTTCCACTGTCCACTGTATACTGTGTACCCCGCCGAAACTTGTAATTATTTTAATTCAACGATGGTTACGCCCGCTTCTCCCTCTCCGTATTCTCCAAGTCGGAAGCTTTTGACTGCGGGATTGCGCCTTAATGCGGTATGAACAGCGGCTCTAAGCGCTCCTGTTCCCTTTCCGTGGATAATCACAATCTGCGAAAGCCCGGACATAAGCGCGCCCGCTATGAACCTCTCAACCTCAATAACTCCCTCGTCGCCCATCATTCCGCGGATATCAAGCTCCATACCGCCCCTTCTCGTCATATTTGACGTGACAACTTTCTTGACTTTGCCCGCGGGTTTAGCCTGCTCCGGCTTTTTCTCGACAAGGCGCAGGTTGCTCGCGTTTGTCTTGACTTTAACCATTCCCGTCTGAACAGTACACACACCGTTCATATTCGGCGCGGTAAGAAGCGTTCCCTCGCGGTTTGTGTCGGCAAGCCTTACCGTATCGCCCTGTTTAAACGGACGCGGCGGCACATAGTTTTCAATCTTGCGCTCAATGCCGGGATTTGCCCCGTCCTGCATTTTATTAAGAGCGGAATTTGTCCTCGATTTAGCGTCGGATATGCCCTTTCTGAGCGCTTCTTTGTCCTTTATTTTCTTCAGCTCGTCAAGTTCGTTTAACAGCATATTCGACTGCGCTCTTGTCTGTTCGACAATTGAGAGAGCGCGCTGACGGGCGTTTTCAAGTTCCTTTTCCTTTTGCTTTTCAAGTTCCGAAAGCTTTTGTTTGAGTTCGCTTTCTGTCATCTTCGCGTTTCTTTCGGACAATTCCGCGCTTGCTTTGAGTTCTTCAAGTTCTTTTCTGGTTTGCTCCAACTTGTCGATAATTTCCTCAAACCGCTTGTTTTCCGTGCTTACAAGGCTCTCTGCGCGCGAGATGATATTTTTCGGCATACCTAACCTTTGCGATATAGCAAACGCGTTCGATTTGCCGGGAACGCCGATAATCAGCTTATATGTGGGTTTGAGCGTTTCAACGTCAAACTCACAGCTTGCATTTTCAACGCCGTCCGTTTCAAGAGCAAACATCTTGACTTCCTGATAATGCGTAGTGGCAAGCACCTTAGAACCGCGATTGTTAAGCTCCGTAAGTATCGCGACAGCAAGCGACGCGCCCTCAACGGGATCCGTACCGCTCCCAAGTTCATCTATCAGCACAAGAGATTTCTCCGTTGCGCCGTTTACTATCCCCACAACGTTCGTCATATGCGAGGAGAATGTCGAAAGGCTTTCTTCAATGCTCTGCTCGTCGCCTATGTCAACGAATATCCTGTCGAAAACGCCTATAACGCTGCCGTCCGCCGCAGGTATCATCAGCCCGCACGCCGTCATAAGCGCCAGCAATCCCACGGTCTTTATCGCAACGGTTTTTCCTCCCGTGTTAGGTCCCGTTATGATAAGACAGCCGTATTTTTCGCCTATCCCTACCGAAATCGGCACAGCGGTGTCCTTGTCCAGAAGCGGGTGACGGGCGCGGTTGAGTATGATTTTCGGTTCATTTGAGAGCGTTGGAGTAACGGCTTTCATCTTCGCGCCGAGATTTGCCTTTGCAAAGTACAGTTCAAGAACCTGCGAAAGTCTGAAATTCTCCGAGATCGCCGAGGCATTTTCGCCTATCTCTGCGGACATTTCGCGGGTTATGCGCTCAATTTCAGCCTGCTCACGGTTTTTCAGGACGCGGATTTCGTTGTTCGCTTCAACAACGCTCATAGGCTCAATAAAGAACGTCTGACCTGTTGCGGAAGTGTCGTGCACAAGACCGGGAACGTCGTTTTTATGCTCGGACTTTACGGGAACAACATACCTGCCGTCGCGCATGGTCACAACAGCGTCTTGAAGAAAACCCCGCTGTGTTTTGTTTTTAAGCATGCCGTCAAGCTGTTCGCGGATAAGCAGACCTTGCCGGGTTATGCGCTTTCTGATTGACGCAAGCTCCGCGCTTGCATTATCGGACATTTCTTCCTCTGATACAATGCTGTCGGATATGCGCTTTTCAAGCGGTTTTATCGGCGTTAAGCCCTTGAAGTATTCCGAAAGCGAACAGTCCGAATTTTCACACTGTGAAAACCAGTCGCAGAGCATTGCCGTTTCGCGAAGTACGATTGCCGTATCCAGCAGCTCGCGAAAACTTAACATACTCCCCGCCGCCGCGCGTTTTAAAGCGTCCGAAATATCGGGAACTTTCCGAAAGCGCGGCGTGCCGAATTTAGCCGACAGCGTAAAAGCGTCGTCGGTTTTTTGGAGTTCGGTTTTTATCTCGTCATAACCGCGCAAAGGCGTAATTTTAAGCGCTTTATTATGCGCAAAGCCGCTTACTGTTTCATTTGCGAGAAGTTCGAGAATTTTATCAAGTTCTAATTTTCTGTAATATTTGTTCATAATTTCCTCATTTTTTCTTTTTAGGCTCGGGTAGTTCCTTGTACATTTCTTCTACAAACACACGCAGAAATTCCTTGTCGTCAACATTATCGACAAGCAGCATTTCCTTTGCGCCCTCATACGGCAACTCTAATAAAGCGCTCGGCATAAGCTTTCTTGCGGAGTTTATATTCTTTACAAGAAAACGGTCGTCAAATATCCCGCCGAAATATTTCCCTCTGTAATAGAGCATATATTCGCCCATCATCTTGCGGCAGGAGATTTCATTCAGCTCGGAAAGTTGTCCGAGCACAAATTCGAGATAAGATTTTGTTGACGGCATACACAATTCCTCCATTTTGAAAGTACTATATACAATTATAATTCCAAACGTTAATTTTGTCAAGCATAAAATACCTGTATTCGGGAGATAATATTTCACGGGGTGATGATATTATGGGAAAAGAAGAAATAGCGTTTTTTGACGCAAAGCCTTACGACAAGGAATGGTTTGACAAATACAACACGGAATACGAGATACGTTATTATGACGGCAGGTTACGACCGGCAAACGCGAAGCTTGCCGAGGGGTGCAAGGCGGTGTGCGCGTTTGTAAATGACGTTGTGAACGAAAAAACGATTGACATACTGTCGGGGCTTAATGTTGAAGTTATTTTAATGCGGTGCGCGGGGTACAACAATGTTGCTGTTGAAGAAGCGAAAAAGCGCGGGATAAAGGTACTGCGCGTTCCCGCGTACTCGCCGTATGCTGTTGCTGAACATACAATGGGGCTGATTTTGGCGCTGAACAGGAAAATCCCGCGCGCATATATCCGAACGCGAGATTTTAATTTCAGCCTGAACGGGCTTACGGGATTTGACCTGCACGGTAAAACCGCAGGCGTTATCGGCACGGGAAAGATAGGCAGAGTTTTTATCGACATCTGCAAGGGTTTCGGAATGAACATTCTCGCGTTCGATCCGAAACCTGCCGAGATTGACGGCGTAAAATATGTGTCAAAGGAAGAGTTGTTCAAAAATTCGGACATCATTTCGCTCCACTGTCCGCTGACCAAAGAAACGCACTATATCATCAATGACGATGCATTGAAGCTTATGAAGAAGAACGCGCTGATTGTAAACACCTCGCGCGGTATGCTTATAGACACGGAAGCTTTGCTGTCGGCGCTCAATGAAAAGCGGATAGGCGGTGCGGCACTTGACGTTTACGAGGAAGAAAGCGGACTGTTTTTCGAGGACAATTCCGACAAGATAGTCACCGACGAGGTCATATCAATGCTTGTCTCCCGCCCTAACGTCATCATAACCTCGCACCAGGCGTTCCTGACAGAAGAAGCACTGTCAAATATAGCGCAGGTGACGCTTGAAAACTTTGCTGATTATCTTGCGGGGAATGATTTAGTAAACGAAGTAAAGTGAAGAAGCGCAAGGGGAAAACCTTTTGAAAAAGGTTTTCCCCTTGCTGCCACCTTACGTACCTTACTGAACGTTGTTGTTTTAATCCTCTGCTTCAACTATTTTCGCGTCAACCGCATTCTTCTTAATGCTCTCAATGCCGTTCTTGCAGCTTGCTTTAGCCTTGTAGCCCTCGCCTGTTGCAATTATCTGTCCGTTCTTGGCTTTAAGACGGAAACGGAACTCGCCTTTCTTGTCGGCGTAAATCTCAAACTTCGGATTTTTCTCCGCTGCGTATCCCTCAACCGTCTGGTCCTCAACCGCCGCCGCGGGTGCGTTTGTCATTACGCTGTTTACGCCGTTTTTGCAGGCGTCAAGGGTGTTGTAAGTCTCGCTCGTTGCGATAACCTCGCCGTTTCCTGCTTTCAGATTGAACATAAATCCGCCGTTCTTGGTCTTTTTGATTTCAAACTTGCCCATTTTAACACGTTCCTTTCAGAAAAATAATGACAGCATTGTCATACCTTTATTTTAACATCATTTCCCGCTTTTGTCAAGTTTTTTATGCACATTTTTACAAATTTCTCAAATCACCGCCGTTTAAACTCTTAAAATAGCCCAGCGCGGGAAAACTTTTTTCAACGCTGTTCAGAAAAAATTTTTCGCACACGGACGACAACTGCTTTTCGGCAGGCTCTGAAATGCCGAACTTAAAGCACCTGTCAAGCGGAGAAAACACAATATTCCGCATTGCGTAAAGCGTTTCGGGAAACAGCAGAACATATTCCCCGTCATACTCCTTGTTGAAGCAGTCGGCGCAGATAATCTTCGCTTTCTTTGGCAGAAAGTACATTCCCCTCTCGCATTCATAATTCCCGCAGTTGTCGCAGGCGACAAGATTCGGCGCAAAACCGAGTTCCGCGCTGTACCTAAGTTCAAACGCCGATTTTACCGAACCTAACGACCGCCCGTTCATTATCTCGAAAAGCGCGATTGCGAAAAACCTTACAATGCTGTCCTGCGGCTGTTCTGACGGCGTGCAGAATTTCACCGCCTGCGCGAAATATGACGCAAGCGCCAGCTTTTCAATGTCGTTTCCTATCTCGTGAAAGCTGAATTTCGGCTTTGCGGAGTTTACGGTGTATCTGAGTTTTGACTTGCTCATACAAAATGTTGAGTAGGAAAACAGCGCGCTTGACGACAAAAGATTGCTGTTTATCTTGTTTGCGCCGTGCGCCATAGCTTCGATTATTCCCTGTTCATCTGTAAGAATGTCAATAAACACGCCGCTTTCGCCGACCTGCCGTCTTGAAATTACAATTCCGTCATATGTTACAAGCATATTTTCTCCATTTACTTGCTTTCAACAATATTGCTAACCCATACTCCCTTGTTTATCAGCACAACGCCTATCGCCACCTTTATCAAATCCAGCGCCTGCACTATCGCATATGCACCCAGCACGGGAATGTCCGTAAACGTGCATAACAATGCCGCAACGGGTATACTTATCACCCATGAATAAACGCTGTCGAAAAGGAATGTAACAAGCGTTTTGCCGCCGCTTCTAAGTGTGAAATAAAGCGCGTTCAGAAAGCCCTGCACGGGGAAAAACAGCGCTGTCACCACAATAAACTGCTTTGCGTATTCCTTTACTTGGGCTGTCGTGTCATATGCATTCGGAAATACTCCCGACAATGCCACAAGAATTACCGTCAGCAGTGCGCTTACTCCTCCCGTAAACCACATAAGCGCAAACGCTTCTTTTTTCGCTCTTTTGTACTCCGACGCGCCGAGCGACTGCCCTACTATAATGCCGACAGCGCTTCCCAGCGATACAAACACAACGTTCAGCAAGTTGCACAGCGCGTTTGAAATGTTAAGTCCCGCTACAATCTCAATTCCCTTGTGCGAGTAAATCTGCGTCAGCAACGCCGTTCCCGCCGCCCACATAAGTTCGTTTAAGAATATCGGCAGACTTTTGCGGATAAGGTTTCCCGCGATTTCTTTCGGTATCGTCAGCTTTCTGTACAGCCCGTTCAAAAACTCGTGCTTTTTCCTGCCTGCGTACATAAGCACAATTATCACCGCAAGTTCAGCAAACCTTGCTATAACCGTAGCCAGCGCCGCGCCCCTTGCTTCCATTTTCGGGAAACCGAGATTGCCGTAAATAAGAAGCCAGTTGCCTATGATGTCCGCAAATACCGAAACAACTCCCGCTATCATCGGCTTTACCGCCGAGCCTGTTTCCCTTAAACTGCCCGCAAAAACCTGCGTAACCACAAACGGCGGCAATCCCCACAGCATGATGTTCAGATACTGCTTTGCAATTTCAACCGTAAGCGCGGGATCAATGTCCTTGCTTTCGCCCTTAAGGTAGAGATTTATCAGAAACTCACCGCCGAAAACAAACGTCAGCATTCCCGCTATAAGCACCGCCAAGCCTATCCAGTGCTTCATTCTCACGGTATTTCTGAAGCCCTCAAGGTTTTTCTGACCGTAATACTGCGCGCCATAGATACCCGGACCTGAAAGTCCGCCGAATATGCCAAGATTGAACACAAAAATCAGCTGTCCGACTATTGAAACCGCCGTTATCGCTTCAGTACCCAGACTTCCGACCATAACGTTGTCCACAAGTCCCACAGCGTTTGTTATCCCGTTTTGTATCATCATAGGCGCGGCTATCGCCATTCCCCGCCCGAATACGTTTCGTAAACTGTAATTGTCTGTTTTTTCCATTTAACCCAAACCCTTTTATATTTCAAAAAGCAAAAAAGTGCGCCCAACGACGCACTTTTACAAAATCTAAAAGCCGTTACCTCACATACTCGCGCCAGTCAAGGTCGCCGTGTTCAAGCGCGTGTATAAGCGCCTCGGCAGTCGCTATGTTCGTTGCCACAGGGATATTATGCACATCGCAAAGCCGAAGAATATTCGCGTCATTCGGCTCGTGTGATTTCATAGTAAGAGGATCGCGGAAGAAAATAAGCAAATCTATCTCGTTACAGCTTATGCTTGACGCAAGCTGTTGGTCACCGCCCTGTGAACCGCTCAGAAAACGCTGAATCTGAAGCCCCGTAGCCTCGGAAACAAGCTTTCCCGTTGTTCCCGTAGCACAAAGATTATACCTGCTTAAAACACCGCAGTATGCAATGCAAAACTGCACCATAAGTTCTTTTTTCGCGTCATGAGCAATAAGCGCAATATTCAAAACCAACACCTCCTGTTTATAAGCAAAAGTTTTTGCGCCTGTCAATCAATGTTAATTGTAAGCGGAACGTCCTGCCCGTCGATACGCTTTGCAATAGCGGTATACGCCTTATATCCTCCGCATGACTGCGGAAGCGCCTCGCCCTTTGCGCCGCATATCTTGATGTTTACGTCCTCAGGAACAACTCCTATAAGCGGGATACCTACGCTGTCCATAACCTCGTCGAGGTCGTAGAGAATATCCTCCTCTTTGAACTTGGGGCTTACTTTGTTTATAATAAGACGTTGGTTTATACAGTTTTTAACATACAAAAAGTCGGAAAGTATAGCGCCGTCACGCACGCACACCGTATCCGGCGTCGTTACCATAAGGATAAGGTCGGCAGCTTTTATAACGCTGAACACCGAACTCCCCACGCCCGCCGTATCAATGATTATATAATCAAAATACTGGCGCATTTCCTCGCAGACGTTCATGATTTTCTGCGCGTTTATGTCGATAAAGGGATTTCTTGTAGCGCACACAAGCGACAAGTTAGGAACTCTCTCCACGTTAATTGTTGCCGTAAGAATATCTATTTTCCCCTCAAGATATTCTCCGATATCATGCTTTACCTTGTCTTTGATACCAAGCATAATATCAAGGCAGCGCAGACCGAAGTCCAGTTCTACCAGCAGCGTCTTATGACCAAGCGACGCAAGACCTGTCGCAACATTAGCGGACGTAGTCGACTTACCCGTACCGCCTTTTCCTGCGGTGACTGCAATGATCTGTGACATAATCTTCCCCTCTCCGACGTCAAACGGACATCAAAAAACAATAAATATATTTATACGTTAATATAATTCTACCACAAAAACTTCAATAAGAAAAGGGCTTTTTTCAACTTATGCGAAATTTCGTGAATTTTGTTACTTTTCCGAAAATGATTTTAGCTATTTTACACAATATTTTTCAGTGAAAACTATCATTAAAGTACGCTTAGCGGAACTCCGTTTTCATCATAGTGTGTAGAAATTGAGCCTGAAACATATGCTTTTATGATATTTGCCACCATATATTTCGCGGCTTCTCCGTCCTCAAGCAGGATACCTATGGCAATTTCGGGGTTGTCTTTCGGGTAAAATCCGACAATTGCGCCGTTGTACTTGTTTGTGGAAACCTGCGGAGAACCTGTCTTTATCGACACGTTTTCAACTCCTACTCCGATATAGTTGAACACGTTCATATGACCTTTGCCGTAAATGCGCCCTACGCCGTCGTTTCTGGCTACGCGGTTCATGCCCTCTTTTACCGCGTTCATATAATCGACCATATTCGGGTAATTCGAGAAATCCTCCGCGATTTTTGTTTCACAGTCGTACAGTTTCTCCGAAAAATCGTAGTTGTACACCGACTTCAGTATATGCGGGGTGTATCTTACGCCCTTGTTCGCGAGCGTCATTGCTTGAACAGCAAGGTGCATAGGCGTTAATTCCGTTTCGCACTGACCTATTCCCGCCTGCACAATGTCGCCCATATGCCACTCAAGTCCGTTTTTCTCGTAGAGTTCAATAGACGACATCTGCCCTGTTTTCATAGGCAGTTCAAACCCCAAGTCCGTTCCTACTCCGAACCTTGCGCCCCACTGTGCCAGCGTGTCAATTCCTAAGCGTCGCGCCGTTTCATAGAAGAAGATGTTGCAGGAATACTTCAGCGCGTCCTTTACGTCGATATTCCCGTGCCAGCCAAGGCAGGTAGGAATATAGCTTGGCGCAAAGTACATATATCTATGACCGCAGTTTATTGTGCTTGTAGTTGTGATTTTGCCC
>CANQOJ010000052.1 GCA_947625455.1 uncultured Clostridia bacterium
GGAAACGGTGCTGCGGCTAGGCTTTGTGCCTGCCGCAGTGCCGTTGACGAAGTAGATGAGGGTTTATCGACAGTCTGACAGTTGCGGTATCCGCTGACGCGGATAATATTAGATTGTTTTGAAACTAAAAGAGCGTTTAGTTTAAAACAATGACGGCGATATAAAGTTTTTTGAAAAAGGCGGATTGAGAGGACACTGTCCTCTCAACCCTGCCACGCCCCCGCAATAAAGCAAAGGTGATTAAAAATGAAAACAGGTTTGGTACTTGAGGGCGGAGCGATGCGCGGAATGTTCACCGCGGGCGTTCTTGATACATTTTTGGACAGCGGAATAAAATTCGACTGCGTGGTGGGAGTATCTGCGGGCGCGCTGTTTGGGGTGAATTTGCTTTCCGAGCAAAAGGGCAGAGCGCTGCGCTATAATATGAAATACAACTCCGACAGGAATTATATGGGAATTATCCCGCTAATAAAAGAGGGCAATTTTTTCAGCACCGAGTATGCCTACGACAGAGTGCCGAGAAAGCTTGATCCGTTTGATGATGAAAAGTTCATGAAGTCGGGAGTTCCGTTTTATGCGGTGATAACGGATGTTGAAAGCGGAAATCCGGAGTATGTGAAAATACACAGCATTTTCGAGCAGATGGACACTTTAAGAGCGTCGGGCTCTATGCCGTTTGTGTCAAAGCCCGTTGAGATAAACGGAAAGCGGTATCTTGACGGCGGGATTTCAGACAGCATACCGTTTGAATGGCTGAGTTCACAGGGGTGTGAAAAAATTGTCGTTATACTCACACGCGCTGTTGATTACCGCAAAAAGCCTATGAACAAGGCGATTGCGAAATTGTACGGGCTAAAATACCCCAAAATTGCCGAAAGAATGATTAACCGCCATAATCAGTACAACAACTCTGTTGAAACGCTCCTGCAATGGGAAAAAGAGGGAAAAGCGTTTGTAATCCGCCCCTCGCACACTCCCGAAATCAGCAGGATAGAAAAAGATCCTCAAAAATTGCAGGCTGTTTACAATATGGGAGTAAACGACGCAAATTCGGTGATTGAAAGCCTTAAACTTTATCTTGAGCATTAAATCTCAACAGCTTACCGTTTAATCGGCAAGCTGTTTTTTGCATCTAAGGGTTTATCAATAGTTTGAAGCACTTCTTTTGACAGAATAAGCACTGCCAACAGATTAGGCACAGCCATAAGCCCATTCATCAAATCCGCAACCGCCCACACCGTCCTTAAATCAACAACCGCGCCTATTGCCGAAAACACTGTGAACGCAATCTTAAACGGCATGATAGCGCGCTTTCCGAACAAAAATGAAACAGCCTCTCCTCCGAAATATGACCAGCCTATGACGGTTGAAAAAGCGAACAACGCCGTTAAGACCGCAAGTATCCCCGAAGCAAATTTCCCGAAAGCGCCCGAAAAAGCAAAGTTCACTAAACCTGCGCCCGAAACTTCGCTTATTTTCGCGAAAATAACCTTATGCCCCGAAAACTCCGCCCTTATCTCGAAAATGTTCGAGTAACTTACGCCCTTAGGCATAACGGCGTAAAATTCCTCTCCATAAACGCTTTTGCACTGTATTTTGCCGTCAAGTTCAACGCCCTCGTTTATTATCCCCTCGCTGTCGGTTATGCGAAAATAGCTTGTTCCCTGTGCCACGGCATTTAACGCGTCATTTTCACTCGGCAGACTGCATTTCCCCGACAGCAGCACCGCCGCTGTCAGCGTACACATAACCACTGTATCGAAAAATATCTCGAATATGCTCCACATTCCGCATACTTTAGCGGTTTTCACAGAGCTTGAAACATGAGCGAAAACCGAAGTACCAAGCCCCGCTTCATTTGAAAACGCACCGCGTTTAAACCCGACCGAAACCGCCGTTTTAACCGCCGCGCCTAAAAATCCCCCGCCTATCTGCGAAAATCCGAACGCTTGTTTGAATATTAAAAGAAACGCATTCGGAATGTTCTCAAAATTCCTGATAACAATGTAAAGAGAGCCGATTATGTAAAATCCCGACATAATCGGCACAATTTTTGAGCAGAAGCTGAAAACACGCTTCTTGCCGCCGAATATAACAACCGCCGTAAGTATAGAAAGCGCAATTCCCGTGACGGCAGCGGGAATGTTGAAACCGATTTTCAGCGACTGCGCCGCGGAATTTACCTGCGCGGCATTTCCCATTCCAAACCCCGCCAGCACGCACAACAGCGCATAAATAAGCGCAAGGGGCTTTGAGATTTTCCTTGTAAACTTGTGCTTTGAAAGTCCGTCGCGAATGTAGTACATTGCACCGCCTTTCCATTCGCCGTTTTCATCTTTCCTGCGGTATAAAAATCCGAGAACATTTTCCGCAAATCCCGTCATCATGCCCAAAACCGAACAAACCCACATCCAGAATACCGCGCCCGCGCCGCCCGTAACAAGCGCCGTACCTACTCCCGCAATATTCCCCGTACCAAGAGTTGCCGCAAGCGCCTGACACATTGCCTCAAACGGCGTTGCTTCGCCGTTTGCGCGGTTTTTGTCCTTTGAAAAGACCGTAGATTTAAGTATTTCGGGGAACTTTCTGATTTGGAAAAACTTGGTTTTAACGCTGAAAAATGCCCCCGTGAACACCATAAGCGAAAGCATGGGAATACCCCATACAATGTTGTTGTTTATAAATGACAGTATCTCCAAAAAAATCACCTTGTCCAAGTGTATTCGGGACAAGATGATTTTAGAACTTATTCTACATCGGCGGTATGATTATTACTTTTTTCATCTTTTTGTTGGCATAGTCAACCGTATATTTAGTACCGCCCTTTGTTCCGTCAAAAACCGCAATCAGTACGTCGCACATCTCCACAAGCGCCCTGTCGCGTTTAAGCATGCAACTTTTACTGTATTCTTCGCTTGTGTATATGGTTTTGTCGCATTTAGCGAGGATATTGCGGTATCGCTCTGCGTCATTATACCCCCAATTTCTTGTCTGCGTTTTGCAGGGGATAACGGCTGTGAGTTTGATATGCGGGTATTTCTCTTTAAACTCCAGCACAATTTCCGCACACCATATGTCAACACCGCGAGCCATTCCGCTGTTGAAACTGTCCGCACCCTCGTTTATAAGCTTTTCTACCTGCTGTTTAATTCTTTCCTTTACATCTATGCACATGGGATCATCTTCGCTGAAATACGGAAGTTTTTCGGGACGGTGTCCCGTGAAAGATACACTGTACATTTTTTCTCCTTTAAAGTTTATTCAGATATTTTCGTCAATCCATTTCGCACGCATGTTTATGAAATCTCTGAGATATTGTACCTGTTCTTCATATGATTCATATTTGAAGTTGCGCTTTGACTGAAAACCAACCCTTATTCCCCAGATTTTCCACCTGTTAAAGTTTTCAGCCTGCGACCTTTCAAGCTTTTTGCTGTAAAAGTCTATACTGTCTAAAGCTGTTTTTACAAGGTCGTCGCGTACTTCATTCCACCTTTCTTTCAGCTTGCTTCTGAATGCCTCGTTCTCCATAAGGTAGTTGCACCAGTTTGTAGAAACATACCCGCCGTTGTATCCTACCGTCACCCAGTCGTTGTAATACTGATTGTCCGCGTCACAGTTGCCGAAAGCAAGGTCAAAATCCCACACAGGTCCCATTTTCAGCTTCCCGCCCTTGTCCTTGTTTATATAACAGCTTCGTCTGAAACTGCAGTCGGCATTGTATGTGAGTTCGTGTATTATAATCCAGTCGCAGAAACTCTTTACGTCAATATATTCTTCATATCCCTTTCCCGAAACAATCGCGTCCTCGGCTTTGTCCATATAGTCTTTGATAAACGCGCGCTGTTCATCTGTTATAGTATCGGGATCGGGTTCTTTGTAGGAAATAAAGTTTGCAAGTTCTCTTTTGGTGTGGAAAAAGTCCTTTCCCAAAACTTCGCCCTTTTCTGAACCGCCTACTTCTATAAGAAATCCCGTATCCGCGTCCGTACTGTCCTTTTCGATATTAACGCGTTCTTTTGATATTTCAAGCTTTTCGCCGATAGCATACACACCGCAGTATTCTCCGTTTATAAACAGGTCAACGGGGTATTGAGTAGGATTCCAGTCCATACCGTCAAGCGAGCGGCTCATCTCAAAAGCCACGGTGTTTCTTAACAGCGATTTGTCGCAGTAGTTTGAAAGCAGCACCCAGTCTTTGTCCCTGTCAAGGTTTAAAATCTGCGCCGCTTCGTCAAGCTTTATCCTGTAAGGCTTTTTCGCCCATTTCCAGGTTGAGTTTCCTCTTCCGCGGATTTTCCCCGTCAGTACGGGAGTGCTGTGAAATTCCTCGGTATTTTCCGCGTCAATAAAGAACATCATTTCGGAATAGTCCGTCCTGCTTATTTTGCTTTTGTCCATAAAGTCCTGCAAATAGATGTTCACAATGGGAATATCATAAACCGTGCGGTTTGTGATAACGGTGTATTTTTGCATTAAGCCCGCATTGTCAATAACTATAATCTCGCTTAAGGCAGTAAGGTCAATCGAGCCGTCACTGTTTAATGCACTGTCGTCAATCCAAAAATCCCCGCCCTCAACGGAAATTTCGGCTTTGCAGTGCGTCAGCGTGTACAAATCAACGTAATGGTCATAGTCAATGTCAATTGACAGCGTATAGTTTTCTTTGTCTACGGCATATTCCACAGGCTTTTTGATAAACACGTTTTCATCTGAAACAGCAAAACGCTCGATAACCGCCTCGCAGTCCTCCGTAAACACAGGCTCCCAATTGCTTTCTTCTTTCGAAGATGTTTGAAAATCAGCTGTCGAAACAAAACTTGACTGCTCAACAATTGACACAACTTTGTCTTTTTCATCCGCATTATCGCATGAACACAATATTACCGCAATTAAGACCGATACAAACGCTTTTAGTAAAATTTTAGTTTTCATATTAAATCCTCAATAAAGCTATAAGAAAAAGCAGAAAAACCGCGCTCAAGTTAAACACAGCTTTCTGCTTTTTAATTATAACACAACTTAAAGCTTTTGTCAAGCAACCAGACTGTTGAGAAAGCCTTAGATGCTAGGAAACGTTACAGCAACTAGCCTTTGTGGCTGTTGCTGTAACGTTGACGACGCAGATAAGGCTTTATCGACAGCCTGGAATTGTTATTTTTCAAAATTTTTTACACATTCTTTCAGCCTTTCAATAATGTCAATTTGCTGCGGGCAAGCCCTTTCGCACTGACCGCAGGCAATACAGTCCGACGCTTTCCCGCCGTTTTCGACAGCCTTTGCGTACTTCTTTTCGCCCTCTTCCAGTTGCCCCCAGACAAGCTGTTTATTGCGCGCGTCGAATATTTCGGGAATGGCAATATGCTTCGGACAACCATCCGTGCAGTAGTGACAGGCGGTGCAGGGAATGGTGTTAATGCCGTTTATTATTTCCTGCGCCTTTTTTATTGCCTCCTGCTCGTCATTCCCCAGCGGCTTGAAATCTTTCATATATGAAAGATTATCCCGCATCTGCTCAATATTCGACATTCCCGAAAGCACCGTGATTATCCCGTCAAGCGAAGCAACATAACGTATCGCCCATGATGCAAGCGAAGCGTTTGGATTTACTTCTCCAAAAATTTCCTTTACCTTTTTCGGAGGATTTGCAAGCGCCCCGCCTTTTACAGGCTCCATTACGATTATCGACTTTCCGTGTTTTCTTGCAACTTCATAGTTTGCTCTTGAAGCGACTTTCGGATTTTCCCAGTCGGCATAGTTTAACTGCAGCTGAACAAATTCCGCGTCGGGGTGAGCGGTAAGAAGCTCGTCAAGAATTTCGGGACTTGCATGGAAAGAAAATCCCCAGTGCTTTATAAGTCCCTTTTCTTTCAGCTCTTTTGCGAAATCCCACAGATGATATTTGTCATAAAGCTTGTAGTTGTTAGCCTGCAAAGCATGAAGAAGATAAAAGTCGAAATATCCCGCGCCCGTGCGCTCAAGGCTTGTGTAAAACTCCTGCTTTGCGGCTTTCTCCGTAGGCATTACCCATGCGCACAGCTTGGTTGCAAGCATAAAGCTTTCCCTTGGATATCTGTCAACAAGCGCAGCTTTTGCCGCCTTTTCCGAGCCTCCCATATCATAAACATAGGCGGTGTCGAAATAGTTTTGCCCCGCAGCCATAAATTCGTCAACCATCTGCTTCGTCTGCTCAATGTCGATTTTAAGCCCCTTTTTAGGCAATCTCATAAGCCCGAAACCAAGTTTTGGAATGTTTTCACCGAAATATTTCTCCATAAAATCTCCCCCGTTGTAAGTTGACAGTGTAAAGTGTAAAGTATACAGTTATGGTATCCGCTGGCGCGGATAATTTTGATTGTTTTTAATTCAAAAGAGCGTAAACCAACCGGTTTCCTACGCTGTTATAACTTCAAAACAATCTGATATTATCCGCGTCAGCGGATACCTTAACTGTGTACTGTCCACTTTCCACTGTATACTGTATCACTTGCCTAACGTTGAAACTGCGCCGAGAATAGTCTTTTCCAGCGCCTCGCGCCCGTATTTGTCAACTTCCGCCTTGTTTTTCTCGCCGTGAGTAAGACAGCCTGCGCCGCCTATACATCCGCCAACGCACGCCATGCCCTCAATGAAATTCGCGTCAAGCAGATTTTTGCTCTTTTTGAGCAGCGCCACTCTGCACGCTTCAATACCGTCGCAAACGCAGGCATTGAGCTTGACGTCAAGATTTTGCTCCTTAATGCCCTCCTCAACAGCATCTGCAAGACCTCCGCTTCTTGCGAAAATTCTTCCGAAATATGAAGCATTATCAAGATATTCTTCTTCAAGCGAGGTTATGTCAAGGTCTCTGCTGTCAAACAGCGCCTGAAGCTCTTCAAACGTCATCGCCGCGTCAACATACGGCTTTACGGTATCTTTCTGCACTTCCATTTTCTTTGCGGTGCAGGGACCGATAAACACGATTTTCGCCTTGTCGTCCGTACTCTTTATAAACTTCGCGATTGTAGCCATAGGCGAGAGATTATGCGAGATATTTTCCGTCATGTCGGGGAAATTCTTGTGGATAAAGTCAACGAATGCAGGACAGCATGAACTTGTCAGAAATCCCTTTTCGGCAAGCTCCGCAGATTCCGCCTGCGCTACCATATCCGCACCCAATGCCGCCTCAACCACCGCATGGAAACCAAGCTGTTTCAGTCCCGCAACAACCTGACCGGGCTTTGCGTAGCTGAATTGACTGACAATAGCGGGCGCTACAACTCCGTAAACTCTGAAATCCCCGCGCTCCTTGCTCTTTTTCAGCATATCCACAACGTTTATTATGTACGATTTATCCATTATCGCGCCAAACGGACACATATAAACGCACGCGCCGCAGGAAATGCACTTTGAGTTGTCGATTTTAGCCGCACGGTTTTCGTCCATTGTAATGGCTTTTACCTTGCAGGCGCTCTGACACGGGCGCTTGCGGCTGACGATAGCGGTGTACGGGCAAACCTTTGCGCATGCCCCGCACTCCTTGCATTTAGACTTGTCTATCTGCGCTTCGTGGTTTTCGTTGAACGAAATCGCGCCAAATCTGCACGCGTCCTCACAGCGGTGCGCAAGACAGCCTCTGCACGCGTTTGTAACTTCAAATCCGCCTACCGGACATTCATCGCACGCTATGCTTATAACCTCAATAACGTTCGGATTTTCCTTGTCTCCGCCTATCGCTACCTTAACTCTTTCCGCAAGTATCGCGCGCTCTTTGTATACGCAGCAGCGCATTGTCGGAGTATTAGTCGGAACAATGATTTTCGGTATTTCGAGCAGATTGTCAAACAGCGTGCCGTTAAACGCCTGACGTGCAACTTCTCTGAGTACCTTGTATTTTAAGTACTGGACTTTCGTATCAAATTTTCTCATATTTTACCCTCAATTCATTTTTGAAAGAATTTCGTCTTTGAAAAATTCGTCGACATTTTCCGGAAGAACCGAGAATATCTTGTCGTCAACCATAACCCTCACGCCGTCCTCGCCGCATTTTTTCATGCAAAACGCGCCGTTCATCTCGGCTTTATCCGAAAGTCCGTTCTCTGCCACAAGTTCCTGCAAGCGGTTTACAACCCTTTTAGAGCCTTTTAAATGGCAGGCGCTCCCTATACAAATTGTAATTTTCATAATTACCTCCTAATTTTTTAAATAACATTTGCCCATTTAAGCAGGAAATCGCGTTCTTCCGCTTTTTCGTGCGAAAGCCTTGCCGCCGCAACAATAGGCATCCACCTGTGAACATAACGCTTGTCAATATTGCTTTTTTCGCAGAACATCTCAAGATATTTTTCGGCAGTTTCCTCGCCCCATGACATACAAAGCGTAAGATAACTCCACGCCGCGTCGCCCGAAGCGTTTCCCTGTGATACCTGCGACCAGTCTACAATATACGGCGTGCCGTCAGCGGTTATGATGATATTTGACGGACAAAAATCGCCGTGGCAAATCTTGTTGTGCTTAGGCATGCCCTCAAGCCTTGCGTGCAGGTCATAGCGCGTTGTTGCGTCAACTTCCGACGAGCATATTTCGCGGTGAAGTTTATCTCTAAGTTTTACAAGCTGATTGTTGCTTTTCGAGTGAACTTCAGTCTGTAAATTCACCAGCATTTCAATATGTTCCCCGCGCTTTTCGGGATATTCTTTCATAAGCGCGGAAAGCGTTTTGCCCTCGATAAATTCGGAAACAATCGACCACTGACCGTTGATTTCCGTAACGTCAAGTATCTTCGGGATTTTAAGCCCCGTTTCCTCAACTCTCGACTGACTAAGCGCCTCGTTTAACACATCGGATTTCGTAAATTCGCTTCCGAAACCCTTTACACACTTGTTTCCGTCGCGGTAGACGGTCTTAGCCTGTCTTTTCGCGATAATATTTTCAGATTTTTCCATAAACATCCCCCTTAATATCATACCTCTAATAATTATACAAAATTTTTCGTGTTTCGTCAATATGAAAATATATAAAATTTTTCTGCTGATTTTCGTCAATAAAAAATTTACCGACAGTAAACTCCGTTGTCGGTAAAATTATTACAATGTTGTTACCTATATTACGATATTATTACGGTATCCTTACGGTTTTGTAAATTGCCTTGATTTTTGTTCCGAAACTTTTATAATGAAAATACAGGAAAGAAAAACGGCTTTATCCCGATGAAATCTTGCCGATGTATTCAACATTTTTACCATTTTTTTACTACAAGGAGAAGCATATATGGAACTACTGGATTTTTCAAATGAAAAGCAAACATCCGAATTTAACGAATTTGCCCGCAGTTACGGCGAATTTATGCAGTCAACAAACTGGGGAAAGGTAAAACAAGGTTGGTGCTGTGAGGAAGTGATTTCCCGCGGTGATGACGGAAAGATAAGAGCGGTTTGTCTTGTGCTTATAAAACAAACCCCGCTTATAAGCCTTATGTACGCGCCCAGGGGATTTATAGGCGAATTGTCGGAGGGTGCGTTTAATGATATTCTGGAGGGCATGAAGATACTTGCAAAAAAATACCGTTCGGCTGAATTTCTGTTTGATCCAAGGATTTCACAGGAAGATGAACCCGAATTTCTGAAAAAATACCGCCGTGAAGATTTCATGCCCGTACAGCCTCGCGAAAACGTTATACTTTACCTCGGCAGTACTTATGATGAAACCGAAAGAGGTTTCAAGTCCGATTACAGAAACCGCGCGTTGAAGTCCACCTTTACGGTGGACTTCAACGCTGCACATTTTTACTTTGAATTGCCCTACCGGCAATTCAATTTTGCTACGCAAAACCGTAAAAATGCGCACTTCCCGAAAAGTGGTTTTGGTATATAGGTTAGAAAAAATCTTTTTTGTAAAGGTTAGACGTATACATAAAGCTGTAAATCGAGGCGTAAAGTTTGAGATACATGATGAAGAAGCCGTTGATGAATTTTACGCATTATACGAAGAAACAGGAAAACGCAGCGGTTTTCCTGTCAGAGAAAAAGAATATTTTACGCAAATGCTTTCGGCATTCGGCAGTGACTGCAAAATATTTCTGTGCAGAAGCGAAAACGGCGAACCGCTTTCCGCAGCAGTCGGAATATCAGACTGTATAGAAAGTCCAACCTCAGGCTGTTGAGAAAGCCTCAGATGCACGCATTATGCGCGAGCGCAAAACGCTGAAACGGTGCTGCGGCTAGGCTTTGTGCCTGCCCGCATTATCCGCCTGCGGCGGAAAACGCTGCACCGTTGACGACGCAGATGAGGCTTTATCGACAGCCTGGGAATATGTTTCGGCAGCCGTTTTACCTATGCCTACGGCGCAAGCAGTTCAAAAAACCGCAGGCTTTATCCGAGTTATTTAATGCACAGCGAGATGATAAAGTACGCCGTTATGCATAACTGCAAGGAATATGATTTCGGAGGAGTTCCGAATTATCGGAATGAAAATTCGGCAGGTTACAAATTGTGGCGGTTCAAGCATGGTTTCGGGGGAAAGACTGTTGAATATATCGGCGAATATTCGGTGTTTTACAGAAAGTTCTCGGCGGTTATGCTTAATCAGATGCAGAAAATGCCGTTCATATTTTCGATAACAAGAAAGCTGAAAAGGCGTTAATTTGTTTTCTACTAAAACAATTAGTCAAATCTCAGACTGTCGAGAAAGCCTCAGATACGCGCATTATCCGCTGCGCGGAAAACGCTGAAACGGTGCTGCGGCTAGGCTTTGTGCCTGCCGCAGTGCCGTTGACGAAGTAGATGAGGTTTTATCGACAGTCTGTTAAACAAAAATCCCGCCTATCATTCTGACTATAAACGCCATTACCCAAGCCACTGCGCATTGTCCTACAACAACTCCGAACGCCCATTTCCCGCCGAGTTCCCGCCTTACGGAAGAAATTGCCGCAACACATGGCGTATACAGCAGACAGAATGTCAAAAGCGCTGCGGCGTCAACAGGGGAGAGAAGCGCCGTAAGGCTTTCCGTGCTGCCAAACAGCACGTTTATTGAAGAAACAACGCTTTCCTTTGCCATAAATCCCGCGATAAGCGAGGTGCATACGCGCCAGTCGCCAAAGCCCAACGGCTTGAATATGGGCGCGATAAATCCCGCTATTCCCGCTAAAATGCTTTCTCGGCTTGAAGTTACAAGGGAAAACTTGTAGTTGAAATTCTGCAAAAACCAGATTACCACCGCCGCTATAAAAATTATCGTGAACGCGCGCTGTAAAAAGTCTTTAGCCTTGTCCCACAAAAGCATTGCAACATTCTTTGCTCCCGGCATTCTGTAATTCGGAAGTTCCATTACAAACGGCACGGCTTCTCCTCTGAACGCGGTGTTTCTTGAAATAAGCGCTACAATTATCCCCGTAAGAATACCGCCGAAATACAGCGCGATCATAACAAGCCAAGCGCAGTCGGGAAAGAATGCCGACGAAAGAAATCCGTATATAGGCAGTTTAGCCGAACAGCTCATAAACGGCGTAAGCATTATGGTCATCTTTCTGTCGCGTTCTGACGGCAGCGTTCTTGACGCCATAATTCCCGGAACAGTACAGCCAAATCCTATCAGCATAGGAACAATGCTTCGTCCCGAAAGCCCTATCTTTCTCAGCAGTTTGTCCATAACAAACGCCACTCTCGCCATATAACCGCTGTCTTCTAACAGCGATAAAAAGAAGAACAACACCACAATAACGGGCAAAAAGCTTAAAATGCTCCCCACACCCGTGAAAATGCCGTCAATAACCAGCGAGTGCAGAACTTCATTGACGTTCATCACCGTAAGCGCCCTGTCCGTCAAGTCCGCAAGCGCATTTATCCCGTCGTCAAGCCTGTCCTGCAAAAATGCGCCTATAACGTTGAACGTCAGGAAAAATATCGCCGACATAATAAGTATAAACGCGGGGATTGCCGTGTATTTTCCCGTAAGTATTTTGTCTATCTTCTTGCTGCGTTCGCGCTCGCGGCTTTCGTGAGGCTTTACTACCGCTTCTTTTACAAGTTTGTTTATAAATGTAAACCGCATATCAGCGATAGCAGCGCTTCTGTCAAGACCGCGCTCTTCTTCCATCTGACAGACGATATGCTCAATCATTTCCTTTTCATTCTGACTTAGTTTAAGCGCGTCCTCAATAAGCTTGTCGCCC
>CANQOJ010000053.1 GCA_947625455.1 uncultured Clostridia bacterium
CACAAGCGTTACGGTCACGGGCGGAGAACACACAGAGTCACAAACTTAAAGATACAAAGCCAACCCCGCATTATAACCACATTTCTTAATAAACGACAAATGACTGCAAAAAGTGACTTGCGGTCATTTGATGTATAATGAGAATGAAAACCTTGTCGGTTCATCGGTAAGTTTTCAATCAACCATAAACCTCGACCTTATAATGTCCTTCGCTATCCTCATTGAAATCCACGATTAAAGTCCAATCCGTCGAATGTTTTTTATCTACTTCAATGGTTTCGTTTAAAGTATCCGTGATTTGATATTCGTAAGTCCGCGCTGCATTGCCGTCCTTGTCATTTTCGATTATTTTCAAATTGATCGTTCCCGAAGTCACATTTCCAATAACGTAAATCACGGAAGCCTTTTTGCCCACCTCCAGTGTATTCTCGTAATGATTATACCTTTCGTTGTATTCTTCCTTGAGAATATTTCGCTCCCTCGCATTAATCAAAAATGGCTCGCCCGATGAACCACCACACCCCGTTAACAAAATGCAGCACGTCAGCAAAACTCCTATAACAGCAAATGGTTTTTTCATTAGATGATCCTCCCGTCCGAAATTGTAATGATTCTTCCCGCATATTCCGCGACGGCAGAATCGTGCGTTACGATAATAATTGTTTTCCCGTCCCTGTTCAACTCGTTGAGTATTTTCATAAGCTCAATGCCCGTTTTCTTGTCGAGCGCGCCGGTAGGCTCGTCAGCAAGAATAACATCCGCACCGCTTGCCAGTGCGCGGGCAAGCGCCACTCTTTGCTGCTGCCCACCCGACATCTGCTTTGGCAGCTTACGAAGCTGCGCTTCAATTCCCAAACGAATAGCGACTTCCCATACTTTATTTCGCCTTTCCTTTGCAGGAACTCTCCTGTTTATAAGCGGCAGCTCGATATTTTCATACGCGGTGTACTTTTCCATTAATGCGAAATTCTGAAACACAAAGGTTATCTTTCCGTTTCGTATCTCGGATAAGTCTTTAGATTTCAGTTCCGAAACCTTTCTGTCGTTGAGATAATACTCCCCGCAAGTCGGCGTGTCCATACATCCGATAATATTCAGCAGCGTGGATTTTCCGGATCCGGATGCCCCCATGATTGCAACAAATTCGCCATCATTTATTGTAAGTGTAACATTGCGCAGCGCATCTGTAACAACATTTCCTAACACATATCTCTTGGAAATATTATTGAGTTTAATCATCATTCTTCCTCCTTAATCAACACTGCGGGATCATACATCTCTAACAGCTTTATGGGAATAAAAAGAACCAGCGTCATTAAAATAATTACCAATCCAATCAAACATAAAAGTGAAAACGAACATAGGGTTCTCAAATATATATCGCGAAAACTGCCGATTATATTTCCCGCAAAGATACGGTAGCTGAATATAAAGGCGATAATTCCCGAAACAAGATTGAGAAGAACCATTTCGGCACAAAGCGAAAAAATAATTTTTTCCTTCGCGCCGCCAAACGCAATTTTTATGCCGTATTCCTTTTTCTTCAAAAGGACGCTTACGCACAAAGCTGATACAATGGAAATTGCGGAGCATACCAAAACAATCACAGCAAAAAACAGATATTGGTTTAAAAGCGTTTGGTTGCTTGTTTTCCAATTTTCTGTAAAGTCGTAAATCGAAGTAACATTAAACTTTATACCCTTTTCAGCTGCCCGCATATTAAATTTTTCCGCAACGCTTTTGTCACAATGCATAAATATCTTGCCGACTGTTGCATGATGAATTACATTAAAGTCATGTAAGCTAAGTCTTTTTTCCAACTTGGAAAATGGTGCGAAAAACAGATGATTTAAGGAAACAGGCGGCATTGTGATAGCATCGTTGTTATCAAGCCACTTCTCATCCTCCAAAAAGCCTGCCACAATATACTTCTCACCTGCTCTTGATAGTGTAAGTTTATCACCAAGTGATAACACACCCTCGAAATCTTTTCCGGCGTACAATGGTGTATAGGTCTCCCCATTTGTTATAATCGGATCAAAATCATTTGCCCTCAATTTGAAATTCAAAATTTCCAGTATCTCAACATCGATGTAAACAATCTGCGCTATAGACAAATATTCCTCATATTTTGTTCCGGCATAAGCATTCTCGTTAAGAGCAAGAAATTGAGGATCATCAATTAATTCGTCGAAAAATGTACCGACTATGTCATACGCTCCGCAGACGGCGTTTTCCTGCGAGTTTACAAACGCCTTCAGTTCTTCAAAATCAGCGCCGATGTTATCCTCGTTCTCAATATTAACAGCGTCAACCCGATAAATGTTTTTCGTGTCATATCGAAACATATCCTTGATATCCGACAGCTGGGTATAAAACGCAAAGTTGTTTGTGAGAGTGGTTAACGCAAGGAAAAAAGTCAGGGAATTTAACGTCAAAATCAATAGCGTTCGTGCTTTGTTATGCCAAACAGACGAAATTATTTCACGCAGCATATTATAGCTTCACTCCTTCTGATGGTTGAATACACAAAATGAATCTAACCGGTACTATCATCGCAATAAATATTGCAAGGGTTATCGCAAGAAACAGTCCCACCGCTAATATCGCCGCATCATGAAAGTTTATTTCGCCGCCCTGAACCATCCAAATCGTTATCTGAGTTAGCGCAGCCATAAGTGCGGCGGCACCTATTAATTCGAACAGTTCTAATGTTATCAAGCTCATTACGCGAATATTGCTTGCGCCGAATGCCTTTCGTATTGCGATTTCTCGCCTGCGAACAACAACCCAATAATACGAAATAATTATTGTGTTAATTAATGCGAACAAAAACAAGCCTATAGAAATTATATTTTCAATAGAAAGAGAGCTTTGAAAAATATTGACTTGCGAATCGGTTTTCCTTGCGGTAACAACTGCGTCAGGAAATTTTTCCACAATTTTTTCTTTAATATTGAAACCAACTTCTCTGGTATCGTATTTGTTAGAGAAGATGCACAGCGTGATCTCTTTCTGCTCATCCAGCGCGTTAGGGAAAGCATCGAAATAATCAGAACCGTTTAGTGTAAACGAATTTGTAACAAACGGATACTTTTCGCAATCCATTTTTTCGATTACATTAAACGTATTTCCGTGTATCGTAAGCTCGTCAACTTTTACCTTGGATGAAACGACAATACCGTTGTCCGGGATATAAGTAATGCTCCTTAAAGTCGGAAGAGAAAGCGGTTCATTTTGCTTTAAAACCACCGAAGGACAATATGAACTATCAATTTCATTAAAATAAATGAGCATAGAATTATTTAGTTTGGTATCCAGATAGACATTACAATTATCGGCGCTGTCCACAATTTCCATTAACTGTTCGGGATTCATGCTTTCAGGATTTCGAATTAATAACCGCAATTCATTTAGATATGAAAACTGTTTTTCTGTTCGTATTATGTCGCTCGCTTTTGCTGTTGACAACAAACCGTTACATAACGCTAAAAAGGCGCTAAAAAAGCACAGCAGAATCATAGCACTTACACTGGTATAGCGTTTAAATATCCTAAGCATCAAAAAGCACCTCCATTCGGTGTTACAATTTAGTTAAAACTATTTTGCTCTCAGTTCGAATCATATTGTAACCACATAAACAAGACCTTCGTTGGAAAATAATACCGTAGAAGGTCTTGCTCTTCATCATGTCTCCAGTTTGCGAATTGACTATAGGCGGCTTATATTACTGAGACCAACCCTCTCTGTCGGTAATGGCACAGACATCCAATTCAACACTGCCACTAGCGTTATCAATGGAATGTCTGCTCATATAACAGTAAACATCGCTCCAGTTGTAGTTGAGTTCTGCCGCAGTACTGCTCCTGTCATATTTATAACCAGTATAAGTGTTACTGTCCTGCCAACACTCCAATCTTACAGCAACCTGATACCCTATTGTAGCAGCGGTAGTAAAAGTGGTTGTTGCTTTTGCGTCGTCAGATGCAAACGGTTTAATTCCAAATTTGCAAACAAGCTTTGCGTCAGCCGTCACACCACTGTAATCTAATTTTTGCGACTGGGTTTCAGCAAACGCCGCTGCAGTGCAGCAACCTAATGCCAAAACGCTGGCACAAAAGGTAGCAACAAATTTCTTCATTTTCATAAAAAGCTCCTCTCAGTAAATTAACTTTACATCCAATCCCGTTTTACTAGCAAGACTTTTTGTGAAATTATGTAAAAACGGAATTACGAAATATGCCAAAACCCATTGCATTATTTCAACGGTTTTGACGACGGTTGTGCTAGAATTTAAGCTACATATCACCATCTTTCATAACAATCTTTTTTTCCAAAGGTTCATATCACCCCCCAGTTGTTTGTTGTGCTATATTAAATCTGCGCTTTAAATTTTAAAGCTGCCATTTAATAATTAAACACATCATGTCGAAGCATATACAAGCAAACCCTCGATATCATGAACAATTATGCTCCGAAACGCCCTTTCCCTTATCGCGAATTGTAAAATTCCCATAGAGGAGATTTTTATTCTCTTGTTTGGCAATTTTAGCAAACGGAACGAATGTTGTCACCGCTCCGTCTATCAATTCAATTTCCACATATGCTAGCGATGCGGCATTATCCTTGATTTGCATAATTCCGCACAATTTGTCATCGATACAGTAAAAATGTTCGCCTAAGATGCCTATAGCATATGACCAGTATTCGGATTTTGGCAGTAAAAGTTCTTTTCTTAACGAGAGCTTGCACGTTGTTTTATCAAAATCAAGAAAACGAACGCCCGTTTTTGTTTGATAACCGCGTTCGTCGAACATTGCCGTCACAAATCCTAAACCGTTTTTGTATCGAAATAGCTTGCCCACGGTATCTATATCATCAGTTCCATATACATCGTATTCGTCCGTTTTCAGATCATACGCCAAAACGCGGAATTCTGAATGAAGCGGTTCAGACGATGTCACAAACTCGGCAAGGTAAAATAGATAATCGCCGTCAACAAAGATGTTCTCTATAAACTTTGCGTTAATGAAATCAGGAAAACCCACATTAGAATACAAGATCTTCTTAGTGACGACCTCATCTTCGTTACGAAGAATACGGTACACGGTAACAGACTGCTCAACATCTTTATCCAGCAACATAAAACAGTAAATACTGTCCTCAGTAATTTGCAGGGATCGCAGTACAGCACCGTCGGATCGAAGTTCAATTGTACTCGTATGCTCGGGCGTTCCGTAATAAACAACATCGTAATCGGACGCAGTATTTTCGATCAAAAAAGCACAGAGATTGCCCAATTCCTCATATACACGTGGCTGACCAATGTCGCGAATTACTTCGTCAAGGGATGTTTTGTCTGTCATCGCAAGCACGGTTTCCAATGGGAAATATCTTCCGTCCGTATACAGCATACGCTCGTTGGAGTCCTCAATGCCGCTTGCCGTAATATTGAGCGTTTTGCCTTCGTGAAGATAAGAATTAGTAATATCTTGCATACATAATTTTACCTCACGGGATTCGGGAATTTTGTTCTGCGCATTGACGTAACAGAAGACATCGTTTTTCAGTTCGGGGTATTTTTTGCGGAGTACGTCGTAGTTCAAGGCAAGTGAACCCGCAAAGCCTTCCTTCTCGTCATACGCCGCATCATCGCGAAAATTTGGATCATTTTCTTTTTTCACACAGCCTGACAACTGAAAAACAAGTACAAATCCCAACAGAACGGATATAATTTTTTTCATTTCATCACTTCCATTTATGCGCATCACAGTCCCAACCGACAGAAGCAATCATTGTCAACTCGGGATTCTGTTCAACATAGTCACTGGGAAGCATAGTATAGCTAGGAAATCCTTTCCAGTAGCCGTTCAATTCGATGTCAGCCGACTTATATGCCTTCCAAACTAATGTAGCACAATTCATCTCATCCTCAGTGGTGCGTCCTGCAAAGGCGTTGTATTTCCAGCCAATCAGATTTTCTTTCGCATATGTAGCTATATCTGAGGCTTTCGTTGACGAAATTCCGTCATAACGATACAATCTACACGTTTTGGTATGTTTCCACAGATTGGACATAAGGTATTTGCCGCTCAAACCGTTAGCGCCAGGAACATTTTCATTCGCAGGACCGTAATGTTCGACAGTATTAATTCCGTCAACCATCAAAGCGGCATGACCGTGATCAACACCTAATGTCGAAAAGTCCTTTGTAACAAGAATATCTGCCTTGGTTGCAGGGTAATATACTTTTTTCCAATCAGAATCCGACATCGTATAGTTTATGTCAAAACCTGAGTCGTCTGAAGAATTAGATCCACTCGAGTAAGTTGACTCAGCCGAAACTTCATCGTCAAGAATGATTCGCCTGTAACTAGGTTCTTGGCTCATATCATATTCCGATGCGCTTATCGTAGCCGCTGAAGCGGAAAGTGCTGTGCCAGCAAAACTAGAGGTTGCGATAATGCCAACTGCCAATGCGGAAATGAGATTGTTTCTCCTCTTCGCAAAAAATGTTGTTTTCATAATATGTGTCCTCCTCAAAAAGTTAAAAATTGTTGCGATAGCATTAACAAAAAATACCGATTTGTCAACTATCTTGTTGAAAGGTGCGCTTGGTACATATCGTTCTAAAGAAGATAATATGTTTATTCAAGCTAATTCACCGCGAATAATTCTTGAAAATGATTACTTTTTGTTCATCATCTTCTTGAGAGCCGCAGGCTCTTTCGGCTGATAGCACTCCCACCATGATGCCGCACCGCAAGCCTTCTTTGCCGTTCCGAAAACAGCCTTTGCAACCGCGTTAAGAACCGTTACCTTAACAGACTTCTTCATTTGGTCTTCCTCCTTTCGCAAAATATTCCCGGTAGCATTAAATTTGATACACAGAACAAAGTCAACGCCACTATATGATCAAGCTCGCTGCCAAGACTTCGGAACAGAAGCATAACAGCCAACCAAATCAACATTTCAATTATCGCTATGATTTTACACCGCACCTTTTGACGCTCGGTCAATTCCTTGTTTGAGTTTTCAATCGGAGCTGATGAGCATATTATAGTCAAACTGTAGATGTGTAGGATAAACCAATAATAATCATTTATCCCTTGCAGCAACCAATCCACCGCGAGAACCGCCAAGAGCGCTCCCACAAAAGTAACCTTGCATAGCAAGTGATTTGGAGCGTGATATCCACCGGTAAACAATCTGGTGAAACAGAACACTATGTAGAACACAACGCTTTCCCAGAACCTGCCGCTGACTAATCCTATTGCAAGTACGAGCAATATTCCGATCACCGATGAAATACTCAGTTCAAAGCCGTATTCATATATTTCACGCTGTTCCTCCGGAACAACCTTTTGACGTATAAAAAAATCAGCCATAATGTGACTAAGTTTAGCGATCATTCGATCACCTCTTTCTTGTCATCATTATAGCTGATTAAATTTCGAATTGCAATACCCTTAACACAAGTGGTATCGCCCACAACATAAACGGTTTTATTTTTCCAGATTTACCCATATTTCAACAATGAATTTCCCATTATTCTCCATAAAATCAATTCTGCCGTTATGTGACCGGACAATGCTTTTTACGGATTTTATCCCAAAACCGTGCAGCGATTTGTCGGAGCTGCTTGTTTCAAGATCGGGATTATTTTCTAACACAGACTCCGAAATGGAGTTTGAAACCGATATTTGGGTAAGCGACTTTTTTGTTTTCATTGTGATCTCTATTACGGGTCGATCAACATTACTACAGCCTTCAATGGCGTTATCCAACAAATTTGAAAGCAGAATGCTGACATCAACGTCGTTTTCCGAAACAAATTGCGTATCGATCAAGCATTTGGTCGTTATTCCTTTTTCGGCGCACCGGGCAAGGTTATCATTTATAACAGCGTCTACGATAGCGCTTCCGGTGTCAACTCCCGCAACGGTTGTCGAGATTTTCTTATCAATAACGCTTTCTATATACTCTTTTGCTTTTTCGGGTTTTCCGTTGGAAATCAGATCTGCGGCGGTCGAAAAGTAATGCTTGATATCATGGCGCATAGTTTTTATTTCGGAGTAACGCGTTCGCGCCTCAAGCACAAGCTTTTCCTGTGCGGAAAGATTAGCTTTTAAAAGGTTGTATTCCTCCCTCGTGATGTTATCATTCTGCATTTTATTAAGCAAAACATAAAGCAAGATGTTCAGCAGAGCGATCATTATGTAAGCAAAAAGAAAATCCAAACGCATTTCATTGTGTTTGAGCGAAATGCTCCAAAGTGAATTCGCGATTAAGAAAGATATAACAAAGCACGACAGTTGAATGATCCATTGAAAACCGTTTAATGGTTTTTTCTTGCTTTTAAGTATGCGGACGAGCAACTCGCATACAATAAAGAACGCGAATTTAGTGAAGAAAAGCACAGGTATTCTTAAAGCACCGCCGGGTTCGGTAAGCTCCGTAACAGGGTCTTCCGAAGCCGCACGAAAAATGTTTATAATAATTAGATTAATTGGCATAGTCGTAGTAACGGGAATTATGGTTAATAGAATTTTCTCTTGAATTTTTCCGCCAAGAAATATCAACGAATAACAAAAGAGTAGCACCAGCATCAATATTTCGCTTATATTTTGGAAAATTCCGATTTGGCTTAATTCTATGTTTTCAAAAGCCAAAAGAGCAAAGAAACCAACCGACTTTGCCCATTTCAATTTATCATTTCTAAACCCCAGAAACCTATTAGCCAAACGCACAATTATGTAGCACTCCGCTAACGAAGCTAAAATCTCCGCAAAATTCATCATAGCATACTCCGTAAATACTTTGTAAATTTGTCGTTGACCTCGTTTATTCTGCGCCGACTGAGCGGGATCGTTGTTTTATCGTCCAGCACGACTTGATCCTTTTCAACAGAGCGAATGTACCTGCAATTGACGAGGTAACTTTTGTAAGTTCTGACAAAGTCAAATGGTTCAAGCTGCGATTCGTAATCGGAAAGAATACCGTAGCACTCCAAGATCTCGTTATCGTTAGTATGGACGTGAAGCCAATGCCCGTAAATCTCTATGTATACGATCTGCTCAATGTCAACATATACGTCATGCGACTTTGTCTGCAGCTTGAATTTCCTGCCAGCAATACGTTTTGATAACACGCCGGTTACCGCATCAAGCACCTCGCTCAACTCATCCTCAAAGAAAGATTTTCTTATAAATCTGAACGGCTGAAATTTTAATGAGGAAAAAACAAGCTCATCGTGAGTAGTCACAAATATTATAAGAGTGCGTTTGTTGTCGCTTATTTTTTCGGCAATGTCGAAGCCGCTTATCTCCGGCATATCTATATCAAGGAAAACCACGTCAAAGGGTTCTGCCTTGTGCGCGTTCAGAAAAACCTTACCAGACGTGAACTTGTCTATATGAATATCCGCACCTTGCCGCTTGAATTCTTTTAAGATGTGTTCGTAAAGATAGTCCAGAACAGCCGGCTCGTCATCACATATAGCACCTCTGATCATACCAATCCCTCCCTTATATGGATATATTAACACATTATTTGATAAAAGTCAACATCCTTGAGAGGCAAATCCCGTTGAAAGCAACAACATGCACAAAACCGCTATATCTGTTTTAGGCAACATTAACAATTGACAAAGACAAATAATTGTGTTAGAATAAAAACCTATCTCACCTTATGAGAAGTAAACCATATCAAATGAACTATTATTGTCCGGAATGGAACTTTGCGAAAAATGCTGAGTTTCATTCCATATTTACTTTTCAGACTGATTGTGATAACATATTTTTATTCAAACAAAACCAAATTTAAAAGGAGGAATTCAATGGACGAAAGAAAAAAGTTAAAACTTATCAGCAGCGTTGAAATTATGAACACTCCAATGAAAAAGCAGCGGTTCATAGTCGATGGGATGATTTATCCCGGCTTGCACATTCTATCGGGCGATCCGAAAATCGGAAAGTCATGGATGATGCTTGACATGTGCTTGGCTGCTGCAAACGGCGAGGATTTTCTCGGCAGAAAAACTGAGCGGGGGCAGGTCGTGTACATGGCATTGGAGGACACATTCGTCAGCTTGCAGTCGCGGCTGTATGAACTGACCGATGAGCCGAGCGAAAATCTGTTTTTCACTTTGCTCGCTAACTCAATCGGCAGCGGTCTCGAGGATGACTTGCGGGAATGCAAAAAAATGTTTCCGGACTTGAGAATGGTCGTTATCGATACGCTCCAGAAAGTCAGAAACACCATCGATGCAAAATACGGCGCGGACTATCAGGAGTTGTCCGTGCTTAAAAGTGTCGCAGACCAACTCGGAATCGCTATCGTTCTGGTTCATCACAACCGCAAAGCACGCGACTCCAATCCCAACAATCTAATCTCCGGAACGAACGGAATTGCTGGCTGCGCTGACGGACTGCTTGTGTTTACTCGAAACGGAAATGACGCTAAGCTACACATCAGCGGCAGAGGTGCTCCATCATTGGAGTTGAATTTGAAAAGAGAAAAGTCCAAGTGGATATTGCTTGATCACGTACCCGAGAGCAAGCCGGATATTTTCTCTTTCATAATCCACGATTTCATATGTGAGAAAAGTTCGGTAAACGGAACGGCCTCGGAGATATGTTCTATGCTGAAGGAAAAATATCCCGGGCAGGAGTTCAATTGCAACTGGCTCTACCGTGATTTGCTTCAGCACGATTATGAAATCCGTACACTCGGTATCGACTATGGAAAAACAAAAAGCAATGGTGTGCGCAGCATTTTCATTTGCTACAACGCAGACAGGGACAGCAGTGGCGGTAAAATTCTGTATACGGAAAATGCTGTCCCTGCTGACCCTGTTGAGCAAATGAGAGGTGATACGCTTATTGCTATGGCAGCGGAAATGATGAGAAGGAATCTTGCAAAGCAAGGAATCACTGTTCCGGCGTTTAATCCCGACCTGTGAGCCGATTTGTGCGATTGTTTCGGCAAGATAAGGTAACAACACGTCTCGCAGTATTGAAGCGAAATTTGAGCCCTTTCTGCGCGAGTTTGGGCAAGGCGGTTTACAGGGCAAATTGCAGGAGGGCAATGCAGATGTTTCGTGGAAAAGACAGACAGATACGAGGGTATGATTTCAATGCGAGTTAAAGCGACGGTGTCGCAGTCACAGCGGACGGCAAAGCCGACCGCATTGTAGAGACATTTGTGGGAGGTGAAGTTTGATGTCAAGAAAAGCAAAAGTATGAAACACAGGTGTCACTTTGAAAGGAAAAATCCAACAAACGCGATAACAGTGGCTATGCGGTAACACAAAAAGGTCATACCGCAGGAAAGGAAGGATAAATGGCAGAAAAAATCGGTATCAGTTTAGATAATGAAACTTTACAGCTATGCGACAAATACGCCGCAGAACATTCGCGGTCTCGTTCGGAATTTATCGCGACTGCGATTCAAAAATATGTTTCTGATTTAGAGCTTGGCAAGCAGAAAAATATAATCGCAAAGGAGCTTGCCGGAGAGATCGTCAAGGGCAGCGAAGCGGGCGTTACAAAGATTTCAAAGGGGCTGTTTCGGTACGCCGTTGAGGTTGAAATGATCGTTATGATACTGTCGGAGCTGGCAAATATTCCTCCCGAAGTCATGGAGGAATATCGAAAAGAAGCAATCAGAAATGTCCGCAGGACGCGAGGGAAAATAAATCTCGACGATCTGATCGCGAGAAATAATCGGGAGTTCGCGGAGAAAAAAATATTCGCAAAAGGCGGCACGGACGATACAATTGTTGGTGAATACACAGTAGACGATTATGATTTTATGGAGGATGATATATGACCAAATTTAACAGAATGAAATTATTTTTCAAGTCCTGCCTGCTGTTTTTCAGCAGACGAGCCGAGGCAAAAATCGGGGAAACTATACCAACTAAAGACGGATTTTCCGTGATAGATAATGTGCTATATTACATCAGCGGAAAGACAAAAATCAAGATCAAGGAACACTTCGCCGAAACAAAAGTGACCGCTCTTGACCTTGTGGAAAGCGCGATAAAATACGAGAAGCACACCCAAGCGGCGGGATAATTTTCTCAAAAAAC
>CANQOJ010000054.1 GCA_947625455.1 uncultured Clostridia bacterium
CGACGGCTCCCGGATCGCCCTCGTCGGCGTTACAGCAGACATACTTCTGGTCGGCATTCTTTACAAGATTTCTCGCGAGCATCCATTTCTTGCCCGTAGGGAATCCCGCGCCGCCGCGTCCGCGCAGACCTGAGTTCAAAATAACTTCGATAACGTCGTCGGGCGTCATTTTTGTAAGGCATTTGTACAGCGCCTGATAACCGTCGCGCGCTATGTATTCTTCAACATGCTCCGGGCTGATAACGCCGCAGTTTCTGAGCGCAACGCGGTGCTGATGAGCGTAAAATGCCGTTTCATTCAGCGACTTTATCTCGTCGCCGTTTACAGTTTCGGCGTAGAGGTATTTCTTGACGGGATTGCCGTTTTTGAGGTGCTGTTCCACAATTTCGGGAATATGTTCGGGCTCTGTCTTTGAGTAGAAAGTGCCCTCAGGATAAACTATCATAATAGGACCTAAAGCGCAAAGACCGAAACAGCCTGTCTTTATAACGTTTACCTTGTCCTCAAGACCGTTTTTCTTTATCTCTTCCGTAAGCACGTCAATTATCTTCATTGAACCGCTTGAAGTACAGCCCGTACCACCGCACACCAAAACGTCGCGGACGCCGTTGCCTTTTCCGCCTACGCGTGTGTTTACAACGTCGGCGTACTTAAGTTTTATCTCATTAAGCTCGTCGATTGTTTTTATAACGTTCATTCGTAAACTTTCCCTTTCTATCAGTTGTATTTTGCGAGGATAGTGTCAATATCGTCGGGCGTGAGCCGTCCGTAAACGTCCTCGTTTATCGTAAGAACGGGAGCCAGTCCGCACGCGCCTATGCAGCGGCACGCGTCAAGAGAGAACTTTCCGTCAGGCGTTATTTCTCCTCCCGAAATTCCAAGCTTTTCCTGAAGCTTTGAGTAGAGGTTGCCGGAACCCTTTACATAGCAAGCCGTACCGAGGCATACGGAAATTTTGTACTTGCCCTTGGGGTTGATTGAAAACTGCGCATAGAACGTAACCACTCCGTATACCTTTTCGAGCGGTATTTCCATAGCGTCGGCTATCATCTGCTGTACCTCGATAGGCAGATACCCGTAGATTTCCTGTGCTTCCTGAAGTACGGGCATAAGCGCGCCGGGATCGTCCTTATGACGGCTGATGACCTCTCTCAGCTTTTCTTCCTGTTCGGGCGTTCCCGAAAAAGGAATCGCACTCTTTTTAAAAGCCATTATGTAGCCTCCTTATTATTTCCGCTCTTAAGCGGATTTTTTACTTTTAAAAATATGTTCACAAAACATTTAGACTGTCCTGCGACATTACTCTCATACTATATAATTATAACACAAGCTTCAAAAAAAGTCTACAACTATCCAAAATTTATAAAGATTAAGACTTAACATTTTTGAGAGATTTTTTTCACGAAAATTTGTGCAATTTTCACAAATCACAACATCTTCCGTCAAAATTATGTAATTTTTTTACAAATTATGTGGAGTTAAACAGCAAGAAGCTAGAGTTTAAGAAGCTAGAAGCTAGACAAGGTTTCCGCTTCGCGGACGGTTTAGATTGTTTTGGGATTAAATGAGCGTAAATCTGTCGGCAGTTGACAGTGTACGCATTTAAATGTATTTTTTCAAAATAGGTTGAATTTCTCCTATTTATTGTGTATAATGGAGATGGAGGTGTATGTAAATGACAATCAACACGAACAATCTGGTTTCAATTACGGAAGCAAATCAAGACTTTTCAAAAGTCACACGTCTGGTTGATGAAAACGGCGCCGCAGTTATTCTCAAAAACAATGTGCCGCGCTATCTTGTCATAGAATTTGGTCAGGCAGAGTCCGAGCAGCTTACCACAGACGAAGATGTTATGGCGATTTCCAAGCGGCTGATTGAAAAAAATCGGCAGGCTTACGCAACTAGAGGCTAGAGTTTAAGAAGCTAGAGGCTAGAGTTTATTCCAAGACAAGGATTTCCTTTTCAAACCTTGTTTAAGTTCAAACTCTAGCCTCTAGCCTCTTAAAAATCTAGCCTCTAGAAGCAGACTTAAGGCTTTAGCCTTGTTTCGCCGCCACGGAGCGGGCTTCGGCAACAAACGCTCTCAACCCTGCCGAGGGTTTACGCTATCCAAATCCCAAAACAATCCAAATTACCGCGAAGCGGCACCATAACTGAATACTGTACATAGCGTTTTGCGCGAGCGTTATGCGCGCAAGCGCATAATGCGTGCATAATGCGTCCACTGTATACTGGCTTGCCGCCTATTTCTTTCAAAATGATTACAATATAATTACAGTTTTGTAATAAATATTGACTTTAAGGATAAAGGTGATTATAATATAAACAAGAGGACGAAAAAGCACTCATGACGAACTTAGCTTCAGTATTCTTTTTAACGGTCCTCACCCCTTCCATTTTCCGAAGCCGGGCGGGTTTAAATATATTTAAGATGATTTGATCTCCTTCCATTTCCTCTCTCGCTGTCGGCTTCAAAATAATTTGCTCCCGAAAAAATTCGGGAGCTTTTCTTATTCAGTCTTGGTTGCCGTTATCTTCGCTGTTGTTGCCGTCATCTTCGCCGTCGTTGCCGTTATCTTCGCTGTTGTTGCCGTCATTGTTGTTGTCGTCAAGAATGCTCGGCGCTTTTTTGTTCTTCTTTGCTTCGCGTTTTTGCTTTGCGTCAAGTTCATCCTGTATTTCCTTTTGAATAAGCGCTTTTGACTGTTCTGTATTCGCATACAAGGGAACATTCCTGCGCTTTGTGAGTATCTTGAATGTTATAAACAGCGCAATTCCCGCAACAAAGCAAACCGCCGCCAGAATCTGCGATACTTTCAGATTGCTTATCATAAGGCTGTCCGAGCGGTCAGCTTCAATAAAGAACCTCCCAAGCCCGTACCATGAAAGGTACAACAGCATAAGTTCCCCGTCAAAACTGCGCAGTTTCCTTGAATATAAGTGCAAAAGCACAAATCCCAAAAGACACCATGCGCTCTCGTATAAAAAGCAGGGGTGAACGGGCGTTTCGCCGATTATCGAACCTTTCATCGCGAATATCCAGTCTTTATCACATTCCGAGCCGAACGCTTCCTGATTTATAAAGTTGCCCCACCTGCCTATGGTCTGACCGATTAGAAAGCCAAGCGCGGCAATGTCGCAGGTCGCGAAAAAGCTGACTTTGCGGATTTTGCACATTATAAAGCCTACAATCAGCGCGCCGATTATACCGCCGTATATGGCAAGCCCGCCGTCATGTATCTTGGTAAATGTTGTCACAAAGTCATACTTCATGCCCGAATTTGGATCAAGCGTTGTAAACACGCAGTAGTATATCCTAGCGCCCAGAAACCCGCCGATAACTGACGCAAAGACAACGTCAAAAAACCTACCCTTAGGCAGTCCGAATGTCTTTTCACACCGAAATGTCGCATACAGATACGCAAGCAGTATGCCTGCCGCTATAAGTATGCCGTACCAGTAAACCGACAGCCCGAATACTTCAAATCCTCTGGTGTAGGTTATTTTTGTGCCTTGGAACAAATTCGGAAATTCAACTGTTATTTTTTCCGTCGCTGAAGCCGATATAGTGCTTAAAATGTTCATAGTATCTCCTTTGATGTCATGAAAGCGGTTCTATAATAGAAATGCAGGCGTTGTGTTCGTCAATATCCCTAAGTTTGTCAACAAGCGTTTCATAATTCACCGCCGACGCAAGTTCAACCGCGTAAAACGGCGAAACATTCGACAATACCGATTCCGTAAGCGTATTGCAAACGCTTCTCACATCTGTAAATTCCTTTACAAGCGAACCGTAAGTCGCCTTTTTCACGCGCTCAAAAAGTTCGCGCGAGGGCGGTTCTTTCTGCATTTTTCTGATATAGGTCATCATTGTCGCGAGAATAAGTTCGGGCTGGTCGGCTTCGCCTCTTGCGGTAAGGAAGAAATGCCCGCGCCCGTTGAAAACGCCCACCGTCCATTCGTCGTTTAGTATGCCGTAAATACGCATTTGCTCGTAAAATTCCGAAGAATTGCCGAAAATCATATCAAACAGAATGTTGTAATAGATATAGTCGCTTATCTCTTCTTCGTTATAAACAGCGTTCCTCTTGAACCCTATCTCGAACATAGGCTTCGCCACGGGCATTTGCAGGCGCATGACCTTTTTGTTTATTTCATACGGTTCAGTATACGGCGTTGTTTCAACTTTAAACTGCGAGGATTTTTTAAGCCTGCTTTCGCACACCTCGACAACTTCGTCGGGATCAAAATTTCCCGCCGCGCACAAAAACATATTTGACGGACTGTAAAACGCATTATAGCAGTCGTAAAGCGTCTGCGGGGTGATTTTCGCAATGCTCTCAACCGTTCCCGCAATATCATTCCTTACGGGATTTACCGAATAAAGTCCCTCAAGGAGATTTGTGAACATACGCCATGACGGGTTGTCGCGGTACATTGTTATTTCCTGCCCGATAATTCCGCGTTCTTTTTCAACATTCTCCTCGGTAAAATATGGTTCGCTTACAAATCCCAGCAGAATATCCAGATTTTGGCGGAACTTGTCCGCACAGCTGAAGTAGTACTGCGTATAGTCGAAGCTTGTTCCTGCGTTGCAGGACGCGCCCGTCTGCGCGAAAAGCGAGAATGCGTTTTTCTCCTCGCTCTCAAACAGCTTGTGTTCAAGATAATGCGCGGTGCCGTCGGGGATTTCAATGCGCTTGCCGTTTGACAAAAACGAATTGTCCTGCGAACCAAATCTTGCAGTAAATTGTGCAACGGCGCTTGACCACCCTTTCATAGGGAGCATATACACCTCTGTTCCGCATTCGCAGACGTATTTTAGGCAAGTTTCTTTAATGATGTTGCTGTAAATTTTTTCAATCATATTTTTATTACTCCTTATTTTTCAGCGTGTAAACAGTGTCGAGCGTATACTTCTCCGCCGCTTTCCGAACTCGTTCGGGCGTTACGTTTTTTATTTCTTCGGCATATTCTTCGGGCGAGATAAACTTTTCGTCTGTTATCTGCGAGATATACCAGCTTAAAAGCCCTAAACCGTCGTCATAGCATGACGAAATTGAGTTTAGCATTTCAAGCTTTGCTCGTTCAAGTTCTTCGTCCGTCACTCCGTTTTCGCATATGTCCTTGATTTCCCGAAGCATGGAAGCTTTTACCATAGCCTCGTTTGCGGGTTCAATTCCTGCCGAACAGGCAAGCGTCCTGCTGAAACGGTCAGTACCGCACCCGCAGTAATAGCACAGCGACTCGCTTTCGCGGATATCCGTGAAGAAGCGGGATGTCGTCATGCCGCCGAGAATAAGCGAGAACAGAGCGTTTGCAGGTCTGTCGTTCATATCGGGCGCTTTGAGATACATTCTTAATATCTCCTGCTCCATTTCGATATGGTCAGCAATTTCAACAGGCTCGTCCTTTAAGCGGGACGGGCAAGGTTTGATCCGGTAGATATTTCCTCTTTCAAGTTTTGAAAACTCGTCGGCAAAAATCTTCTCGCTTTCGGCAAAGTCCGAACAGCCCACCGCGCCTATTTCAATATGCGCGGTGCGGAGCATTTCCTTATATGCATTGTAAACCGACTTTGCGGTAACTTTTTCGGCGTTTTCGTGAGTTCCCTGCGGGGGGAGTTCTGCGGGTTCGCCGACAAATGCGGTTTTAGCGGCGCGTTCGCTTGCGTAAACGGCTTTGTCGTTTATAGAACTGTCGATATTGTCGATAAGCTGTGCCCGAAGCATTTCCACGGTTTTCTCGTCAAACGCGCCGTTCTTGACGCAAGGTCTTAAAATGCAGTCGCACAAGAGCCTTGCCGCCTCGCATTCAAGCTTCTCGCCATTCAGCGCATACCTGTCGTCAAGTGCGGAGATTATGATGTTGGTGCGTCTTGCGTTGCAGAATGTTGACGTTGAGGACGAAAGGTTAGCGTCATAGAGGTCAAGCAGTGCAAGAGACAGCTGTTTGTAGTCGGGATAGCGCTCGCAGCACTCCGAAAACTCATATGCCGCAACCGCCGCGTCCTCTCTCGGTATCTCGTCATAACCCGTGAAAAGCGAAATCCAGAAGCGGTTTTGTTTAAATCTGGGATCGGTGATCTTTGAAAAATATACACCATCTGTTAATTCTTTACGTTCAAAAATTTTAATTACCCTCTTTCTTAAAAAAATACTATTTCTATTATAACACATTTGTTCGATAATTTCTAGTATTTTTTCGAGGATTATTCGGCATATCAACAATTCAGAAATAAAAAAACGCCAACCCCTGACAGGCTGACGCGTCGGCAGTTGACAGTGTACAATGTACAGTATACTGTACATTGTCCACTGTATACTGACTATTTCGCGCTGAATGTGTATGTGGTTGTAAAGCAGCAAACCTCGTCCGCTTTGAGGACGCAGGACGGGAACTGGGGTTTGTTGGGGGTGTCGGGGCAGAACTGGCTTTCAAGGCAAAGTCCTCCGTACTGCGGGTAGACATGCCCGTTCTTGCCGGGTTCGTTGTTCAATCCTATGCCAACATAGAACTGCATAGCGGGCATATCGGTGTCCATTTGCATGACAATGCCCCTTGTCTGCTCGTAAACATACGCCGCAGTGCGCATTTCGCGTGTTTCGCCGAGGAGGTAGTTGTGGTCGAAGCCTTTGGGCAATCTGCCGTTATCCATTTCCGTGCGCACTGTTTTCGGCTCGCGGAAGTCAAAAGGCGTTCCCGTAACGTCAGCTATCTCGCCCGTTGGTATCAGCTCGGAATTTACGGGGGTGTACTTATCGGCGTTTATCTTCACAAGGTGGTCTTTAATATCCCCCTCGCCCTCTCCTTTAAGGTTAAAGTACGCATGGTTTGTGAGATTTAAAACCGTGTCCTGATCGCATCTTCCGAAATACTGTATCTTAATGCCGTTTGTCAGCAAGGTATACTTCGCCTTTACGCTGAGATTTCCGGGAAAATTTTCCTCCTCGTCGGGGCTGTTGTAGCCGAATGTCACATAAGGCTCCTCGCCGTCCTCGATATCGTCGATTGTCCACATTCTCTTTCCGAAACCGAATGTCCCGCCGTGAAGCGTGTTGTTGCCGTCATTTTTCGACAGCTCGTATGTTTTCCCGCCGAGGGTGAATTTTGCGCCGCCTATGCGGTTTGCAACTCTGCCCACCGTTGCGCCGAAAGCCGAGTTGCCCTGCTCGTACTGTTCAACCGAACCATACCCCAGAACAACGTCAACGGGTTCTCTGTTTTTGTCAAGAACATACAGCGACTGAATTGCCGCGCCGAAGTTGGTGATACTTACGGACAAGCCGCTTCTGTTCTTAAGTGTTGCAAGAAAGCACTTGTAGCCTTGAAATGAGCCAAACTTGGAAATCTCGGTACTCATAGATTACCTCCGAATATTAGTATTTGTTATCGTCAAGCTTAATGCTTCGCTTTACGGGCTGCGCCGTTGCCGTTGATACAGGCTTTGTGTTGGTTACCTCAACCGTTTCCTCAACGCTTACCGGCTTCGGCTTCTCAACAGGTCTCTCAACCGCCTTTCTCTCAACAGGCTTAGAAATCGGCTTTTCAACAGGCTTCTCGGCAGGCTTTTCAACTGCCTTTCTCTCAACAGTCTTTGCGGGTTCTTTCTTTGGCTCGGCAGCAGGCTTTGAAACGGGCTTGTTTACGGCAGGTCTTGCGGGCTTTTTGTCGTCAATGACAAACCTGTCGACCGTTTCATGGAGCATAGCCGCCTGCGTTGCAAGTTCTTCTGAGCTGTCCGCGCACTCTCTTGCGCTGTCGGAAATCTGAACGACAGCGTCCGAAATGCTCGTCATTCCCGCAAGCACTTCCTTTACGCTTTCAGCCTGCTTTGCAGAAGCGTCCGCAATATCGTCGACAACCTTTGAGGTAGCGTCCGTTTTCTCAACAATCTTGCTCAACATCTCGGCAGTTTCATTCGCAATAACCGTTCCGTTTTTAACGGCATTTATAGCGGTTTCAATAAGCTGTGTTGTTGACTTCGCCGCGTCAGCCGTCATATTCGCAAGGTTTCCTACTTCTCCCGCGACAACCGCAAAGCCCTTGCCCGCTGTACCCGCTCTCGCCGCTTCAATAGACGCGTTAAGCGAAAGAATGTTCGTCTGGGAAGAAATATCCTGAATGGTCTGGATAATGTTGGCAATTTCGGAAGACGTGTTGCTTATCTCGTTCATAGCTTCAAGCATTTTCGCCATTTTAGCGTTGCCCTCGTTTACTAATTGCATGGACTCCTCGGCAATAGCGCGCGCCTGCGCCGCCTTGTCGGAGTTGTCGTTGCTCTGGCTGTAGACAACGTTAAGATTTGAGTTGAGTTCTCTTACCGTAATGGCTTCTTCGTCCGCAGCTCTTGACAGTACCGCGGAGTTTTTGGACATCTGGTCAGAGCCTACGCTTACTTCTCGCCCCGCCTGCTCAACCTGCGTTACAACGCTGTTGACTGACGATACAATGCTGTTGAGCGCGGTCTTAACGGGCAGATAATCGCCGTAATAGTTTCCGCTCGGCTTAACGCAGAGATTTTCGTTTGCTATTTCACCGGCAGTGTAGGTTATATCGCCGATTACTTCGCCGTTGTAGTGCGCCATGGTATTGACAGCCGTAGCCAGCGCGCCTAAATCGTCGTCGCCCTCGTAATCAACATCTTCGCCCGAAATTCTGCCGTTTGCCATTTCGGCAATCTTGCGCTGAATTTTTCTGAGCGGCACGGTAACTTTCTTCTGGAAGTAAGAGTTTATGATAAGGCAGAGCGCCGTGAACAGCACTATCATAATAACGCTTACGACAGCCATCATATGCATGCTTGCCAAATACTGTCCTACGCCCGCCCTTACGACAAGCGTCCAGTCCTCGTTGCTTGAAAGTCTTGTTGAACAATAGCTGATATTCTGCTCGCCATGCGGGTAGGTGTTCATTTTAATGCTGTCGTCATTCATTACATATTCGGAATAATCGCGGTTTTTTGCGCTGTCGTTTGCGCAGGCGAAAGCCTTTCCGCTCTTGTCGACAATCGCAACTTCATTAGGGCAAGATTTCAGCGCTTCTTCAAGCAGCGCCGTAGCAATCTCCGCGCAGAGGACATCTCCCCCGTCCTTTGCCGCAAGGAAAAACGAAGCGTTGCCGTCCGCGGGCACAACAACCCTTGTCTTTGACGAGAGGGCGGACATAACCGCCTGCGGTATCTCACCGCCGTATGTACCTGCACCGTCGGAGAAAACAACGGACAATATGTTGGCGTTGTAATTTTTGATAACGCCTGCGTGTTCTTCCTTTTGCTGTGCTGAACCGTTTTTGAACTCGTAGTCGAAAACATGGTCGTTTACTAAATTCAGCAAATCGTTTATTTCGCCGTCAACAATCGCCTTGTTTCCGACAGCGTTTTCGTTCAGCATTCCCGTAATGCTCGTCATGGTAAGATGATACGCCACGGCAACGCAGACGGACAGGTTAAGCACCATGGCAACGGTCATAATGACGCTGAAAAGCATAATCTTAGCTTTTACCGTCTTTACGGTCTTTTTTTCTTCCGACATTTGAAGTACCTCTCTTTAGGAAATATTTTGTTGCAAACAAAGTATGCCTTATATATATTCTACCATATTTGTCACTCAAAGTCAATAATTTTGTGAAATTTTTACGCCTTGAAGTTCAACTAGAAGCTAGATTTTTTAGAGACCAGAGGCTAGAGTTTAATCTAAAACAAGATTTTCTTTTCAAGCCCTCAATTTTATGAAATTTTTACGCCCTGAAGTTCAAGGAAAAACTCCCCTACTAGAAGCTAGAATTTTAAGAGGCTAGAGGCTAGAGTTTAATCGAAAACAAAATTTTCTTTTCAAACCCTTAATTTTATGAAATTTTTACGCCCTGGAGTTCAAGGAAAAACTCCCCTACTAGAAGCTAGAATTTTAAGAGGCTAGAGGCTAGAGTTTAATCTAAAACAAGATTTTCTTTTCAAGCCCTCAATTTTATGAAATTTTTACGCCTTGAAGTTCAAGGAAAAATTCCCTTGCAAAACCGTCTGTCATTGAACATACGCAGTCTGTTGCCAAAAGCAGACGGTGATAGCATTGTTCCGCGTCAGGCTTGCCCTTGCAGGCTTCGCGGCAGATGCCGATATAGTTTTTCGACAACACCGCAATCATGTCGTCATCAAAGACGTTTGCGTCAATGTCGAATGAAAGCGCCGCTCTTGTGATTTTGTCCAGCAAAAACGTCAGCACCGAACTTTCCGAAAGCTCGCTTCTGATTATCCCCGCCGAGCGGAATGCGTATCTGTATGCAATATCCCCAAGCGCCCTGCTTAACACTCCCACATCCGATACTTCAAGAAGTTCTTTTCTGAACTCGCCGCTCATAATTTGTTCATAATTGTCGCAGAAAGCGTCCGCCGCCGCATACAACATTCTCGTCTGGAGTTTTATTATCCACCTTGAAACCGCGGCTTTTTCGGGGTTTTCCATATTGAGGCTTCTGGCGGAATTGTGGGATTTCTGGAGTTCACCTACTGCCCAGATAAGAGTTTGCCGCTCGTTTTCGCTTTTACAGCTTAGGAGATTTTTCTCGCTTTGCAGTTCGCACATCAGAATGTCATATGAAACAAGCCCTTTTTCAACCGCGTCCTCAATATCCGCTGTTCTGTAAGCAATATCGTCCGCACTTTCAAGAATAAACGTCAGCGGATACCTGCAATTCACCGCGCCTGTTCTTTCGGTAATTTTCTCGAACAATTCCTGCTCGGCATAATAGTACCCCATTTTCTTTGTGCATATATCGCCGCTTTTGGTATTTATGCCTATTGAGGGCGTGGGGTACTTTATAATGGTGTTCAAAAGGGCAAATGTCAGGTTCATGCCCGTCTGCATATCGATAAGGCAGTGAAGCCTTGACAATACGCGCAAAGCCTGCGCGTTGCCCTCAAAGTTCAGGAAATCCGCTTTCATCTGCTCCGACAGCAAGTTCTGCACGGGATTGCCCTTGAACTTCAAATTCGGCAAGTTGTCCTTAAACCACTGACGTATCGAAAACTCGCCGAAATGCCCGAAAGGCGGGTTGCCTATGTCGTGAACAAGCCCCGCGCACTCCAGAATATCACAGCAATTTTCCCTCACGCTTTCGTCAACGCCGGGCTTGTTCATCTCGATAAGCCTTGAAAACACGGTATCGCCGAGGCTTTCCGCAAAAGAGCTGACTTCAAGCGAATGTGTAAGCCTTGTCCTAACGAAATCGCCCCTGTGCAGAGGGTAAACCTGCGCTTTGTCCTGAAGCCGTCTGAATGACGCGCTTCCGATTATGCGGTGGTAATCCTTTCTGAACTCCGTGCGGATATCGCGGGTGTTTTCATTTACGTTAGTTCTTTCGCGCTCCGCGCAAAGAAGTTGTTTCCAGTTTAAGAGCATATAATTTGACCAACTTTCTTTTTCAGACTGATTAAATTTCCGAATATTTTTTTATCATATGTCAATAATAAAAATGTCACCAAAAATTAACTTATAGGAGGTAAAAATTATGTTGGTTAAACGCGGTGAAATTTATTATGCGGATTTAAGTCCCGTTGTAGGCTCGGAGCAAGGCGGTATACGTCCCGTGCTTATCGTCCAGAACGACATCGGAAACAAGCACAGCCCTACCGTAATTGCCGCCGCAATCACAAGCCGAAAGGAAAAAGCCGGACTTCCTACCCACATCTCCGTAACGGGTTCGTCATGCGGGCTTGCAAAGGATTCCGTAGTGCTTCTCGAACAGGTTCGTACATTGGATAAAAGACGGCTCAAAGAGCGCATGGGCGAGCTGGACAGCGCGTCTATGCACGAGGTTGACAATGCGCTCTCGACTAGTTTAGGACTTTAACGCTGTACGACGCACTATGCGGCGTTTTAGGCAGTAT
>CANQOJ010000055.1 GCA_947625455.1 uncultured Clostridia bacterium
GCAATTGCCGAAACTATTATCGCGCCCGCCTGGATATGACGCTTTTTTATCGAAATAACGACAATCAGCGTAAGTATCACGAGCGAAAGTCCTATGAAAACAAGGTTTTCCGGACTTTCGCCCGAAAATATGCCGACAACAAGTCCTAAACCAAGACCTACAAGTCCGACTATGGTAATCAGACGAAACAGCCGCTCCTGAAGTGAATAGCTGTAATTGCCCAGCAAATTTTGGAAAAACTTTTTCAGCTTCATCACTTCCCGCCGCCTTTCAACTGTTCTTCTAGAGCAAGCGTTTTCTCCGCCGCCGCTTCGTATTCAAACTCCTCCACATCATGCTTTATATCGCGGAGCATTGACTTTACGGCTTTGCCGTCATAAACGGTCTTGCCGAGTTCATCTATAAGGTTCTGCGCCTTGTCGGCTTCGTATGTTTCAAAACATCCGCGAAGTTCTTCGAGATAGCCGTGCAGTTCATCAAGGGTTATGCTTGTACCCTCCGGCGCTTCATCTTCCCCGCTTTCCTCTGTTACAACGCCTATTGAACTGCTTATAAGCTTTACCGTCTGGGCATACTCGTCCATAAGCTTATCGTGATTTGCCTTTACATATTCGGCGTTGCTTTCCTTTGCGGCTTCTTCCATGTCCTTTGCGGACTGTGAAAGGCTGTCCGCGCCCATCATCTTTGCCGAACTTTTCAGCGCATGGACCATTATTCTGTAATTAGCGTAATCTTCGTTTTCATATGACTTGTTTATGTCCTTTGCCTTGCCGTCTGCGTCAGTCACAAACTTTCTTAAAAGCTGTATGTAAAACTGCGGATCTTTTCTGCAATAATCGAGCGCCGCCGCGGTATTTATGCCCGCTTCTCTGAGCAAAGTTATCTCGTCCTTTTTGGCGGGCGAATTTTGCTGGCTTTCACTGCCCTCGCTGTTTGCGGTATCTTTTATATCAACAAACTGTATTCTTGACTTAGGCAATACCTTTCGCAATACTCTGTCAAGTTCATGCGCGTCAACGGGTTTTGACAGGAAATCGTCAAATCCCTCCCGCAAAAACATCTCTCTTGCCCCGCTCACAGCGTTTGCCGTAAACGCGATAGCCGCCGACATATTCGCGGAATCCGTATGAAGTCTGCGGAGTTGTTTAAGCGTTTCAACGCCGTCCATTTCGGGCATCATATGGTCGATAAACCAGATGTCGAACTCCTCTTCTTCGCATATAGCGACAGCTTCCATACCGCTTGAAGCTGTCCTTACCGTCATTCTGTAGTCTTTCAGTATGCCCTCGGCAACCATTCTGTTCATGGGTTCATCATCTATTACAAGCACCTTTACATCGGGGCAGACCATCTGCTTTCCGTGCGGAGAAGCCTGCGACGAATCGGCATTGAGTATATTGACCACAGGGAAGCAGTAAAACGGCTTTCTGAGTATCTTTACACGGCTGTTTGCCTTTGCCTTATAGTTTTTATCCGCAACGACAACTACCTGTATCTCGGAATCAAGGTTTTCAACAAACTCGCTGCTTGCCTCGTATTCCTGCTGTGCCAAAAACAAATGCGTAAGGCGGTACATTGAAACCAGCTTTTCAAGCTCGTCAATGCTGAACACTCTATGCACCGTAACGTCAAGCCCGCAGGCGATATTTGAAATCATTCTGTCGTAGAATTTGCGCACCTCGGCAACCTCGTATTTTTCGGGCATCAGATAGCACGCAAGGCACAATTCCGACGGGTTTTCAACTTTCATGCCCGCCGATTCATCAGCGATTTTCTGCGGAATGCTCACCATAACCGTCGTGCCGTTTCCTACGCTGCTTTCGATTTGAATAAAGCCCTCCATAACCGCAGTCATTCCGTACACAATCGGCAGTCCTAACCCCAAACCGCCCGCGCGGCGGTCGCGCCCTCTGCTTGACTGATAAAACCTTTCGGTGATTTTAGCAAGGCTTTCCGCGTCCATTCCTATGCCCGTATCCTGCACCTGTATGCACAGATTAAGACCGTAGGATTTTCTGAGCGCGTATATTCTCACATAAACGCCGCCTTTTTCGGTGAATTTCACGGCGTTGTCGACAAGGTGCTTTATTATCTTCTTTATCTTTCTGCTGTCGCCGACAAGCATTGCGGGGATTTTCGCCTCAACGTCGAAAATCAGCTCTATTCCCTCTTTTGTATCGGTCATGCTTCTTTCGGTTATAATATCGTTAATAAGCGAAGAAAGCATATAACTGTCCTCGTTTGCGACAATTTTGCCCGTGTCAATCTCGGTATAGTCCAAAATGTCCTCAATCTGCCCGAAAAGCCTGTAGCCTGCCTTTTGAATTGAGTACAAGTTTTCCCTTTTTCCCGCGTCCTCCTCGTTTTTCAGCATTACCGCGGTAAGTCCCGTAACGGCGTTTATGGGTGTTCTTAGTTCATGTGAAACATTTGTAAGAAAGTCCTCCGTCCTATGGCTGTCCTCCTCCAGTTTTTCTATTCTTTCATCTACCGCCCTTGCGGCGTCTCTGCGCCTTTCCCTTATAAGCTTCGCCACATATGCCGAAAGCAATACAAACGCACTCTGCGAAATAAGCGTTACCACTATCGTCGGGGTAACTTTGAGCGTATTCCATGAAACGAACACAATGTTTGCAATCATGGTCGCAAAATATGCAATAACGGTGAGATTTATAAGTTCATACATCTCCGCCGCAAAATACAGCGCAATAAGCCCGATTATCACCGTATGCAGAGAAAACAAACTTGTCGGTCTTAAGCCGTATATTACAACTCCGTGTATAAGCAGCGCATAGCCTGCCCACTTTTCAACCGCGGCAGGCACTTTTCTTATGATATGCAGCAGCCAGCAAATGCCGAGTTTTGCTATGAGCTGTACCAACATTCCGTTGTTATTTCCCGTAATGAGTATTTCCGCGCCTGCTGCAAAAGCCAAGAGCGTATAGCACATCAATACGGTCAAATATGACGCGCGCTTATTTTTCTGTTTATCCATGTTACTTCTCTCTCATATCATAATCCGTGTCCGCGTCTATCATTGCAAGCATAATGTCCGCAAATACGGGATCAAACTGCGTGCCTTTGCCCTTTTCCATTTCCGCGCGCACCTGAAGTTGAGGTATAACCCCTCTGTACGCTCTTTTTGAACTCATTGCGTCATATGCGTCCGCAACGGCGATAATCCTTGCTTCAACAGGAATATTCTCCCCCGAAAGTCCGTCGGGATAGCCTTTTCCGTCATAACGCTCGTGATGATATTTTGCGCCCGTTACCAAATTCGGAAACTCCTCTATTCTTTCAAGTATCTTCTCTCCGAGTATGGGGTGGGTTTTGATTATCGCGTATTCCTCGTCGTTAAGCCTTGAGGGTTTGTTTATGATAGCGTCGGGAATGCCGATTTTTCCTATATCATGCAAAAGACCTATCATGTAAATATCGTCCTGGTCTTTCTTTGAAAATCCCGCAAGCTCGGCAATTCTGCGTGAATACTCCGCAACTCTCGCTGAATGACCGTTTGTATATGTATCCTTAGCGTCAACTGCGCTCGAAAGCGCCATTACTATCTGAATTGAAAGCTTTTCAAGCTTTTTCTGCTGGTCGGTTACCTCTTTTGTTTTAACCTCAACTTCATGCGCTAAGTCAGCCTGAAGCCTCGAAAGTTCAACAATATGGTTAATTCTGAGCAATAATATTTCGGGCATAAAAGGCTTAGTGATGAAGTCCATTGCGCCTGCCTTTAAGCCCTCGGTTTCGGTTTCGTTATCGTTATCGGCAGTGAGGAAAATGACGGGAATATCCGCGGTAGACGGCTCGGATTTAATTGCGGAAATTGTTTCAAAACCGTTCATTCCGGGCATATGGACGTCAAGCAATATAAGGTCGGGCTTGTTTGCATGCAGGAATTTCAGCGCCGACTCTCCCGATTTAACACAGCTTACCCGCATTCCCTCTCCGCTAAGTATGCTGTTTGCCATTGTAAGGTTTGCCGCATCGTCATCTACTACAAGTATCCAGTAATTCATTATTCGCCAATCCCCCTTTCCCTTAATTTCCTAAAATAAAAAATAAAAACACATCTTAATTATACTATGAATTACCGAATTTGTCAATATATATAGATAAAAAATATACTCAGACTGTCGATAAAGCCCCATCTGCGTTGTCAGCGGCACTGCGGCAGGCACAAAGCCTAGCCGCAGCACCGCTTCCTCGCATCTGGGGCTTTCTCGGCAGTCTGAGACTTGCCTTTATACGGTCTGTTTGGTCGCTATTCTGCAAGATTTATTATTGTTTTTCCTTTATTCCTTGCCTTTTCAGTAAAAGTATAAGCCCCGCCCCAGTCGTGAGTTATATAGCAAATGACAGTATCGCATTGTTCAATCATGTAGTTGTTTCTGAATTTTATTGCGAAACGTTTAGGCGTAAACTCGATATTTTCGGGCACAACCGTGGGCAATTCATACCGTGAATACTCGTCAGCCTCGGTTTTTATGTAGGCAAGGACAATCTGACAGTCAATATTCGGATAACGTTTTTTTGCCTGCACAAGCACGTTTTGCGCCATTCTGTCAAATTTACCGTGAGTACCCACCAGAAACGTTATATCCCCGTTTTCCTCAATCAACCTCTCAACCGTCTGTTCAATAAGCGGTTTTACTTTGTCGGGCGTATCCTTGTGACCAAAAAATGTTACTACCATTAGAAAACCTCCATTTTATTACTATTTATAAAGTAGTATTTATTCATAGTTACTCAATACAATAGTATCATATTTATATGTATCTTGTCAATAGTAAACTATAAAGATAGAATGTAAATGGGTGATTTTAATGGACAATTCGGTTGTTCTTTTAACGATAAAAGATTACGGCAAGGTAGATATTTGCCTTAAAGAGATACTTGACTCAAGAGGGATAACGAGGTATCATGTTGCCAAAGCGTCAAACACCCGCTTTGAGGTTATCAACAAGTGGTATGAAAACAAGGTTGAAAAGCTTGATTTGGATGTTCTTGCCAGAATTTGCTATGTCCTCAACTGCGTGCCAAGCGACATTATCAAGTACAACAACAACTGACATAACATTACCGTTTTGACTATATAAAACTTTCCGAGGATATGGACTACCCTCGGTTGCGGCGTGCGGGAAACACAGTATACAGTTGAAAGTGGACAGTATTCAGTTAATGTGCCGCTTCGCGGATTATTTAGATTGTGTTCATATTAAAAGAGCGTAAACCCCTCGACAGGTTTGCGCTCCTTTCCTCCCAAATCCGCCCCGCGGCGGCGAAACAAGGCTAAAGCCTTAAGTCTGTTTCTTCCAAAGGCTAGAAGCTTTTAGCGAACAGAACTTGTGTTTATCATTTGTAGTTCTTAACTGACAGAACTTGCGCTGTCAGCCTTTGGAAGAAACAGACTCACTGCGTAAGCAGTGGTTTCGCCGCCGCGGGGCGGGCGCTTCGTTATCGAACGTTGTTTTCTTTTATGCGCTAAAGAACCCCAACGCTATCAGCCGTAATGAAAGTTTTTGAAAAGGGTTCAAGGGGAAAACTTTTTTCAAAAAGTTTTCCCCTTCAGCTTGTCCAAAAACCCCTTTCCAGTCCTTGAAAGTTTAGATAAAAATTAAGCTGCAAGGAAAAATATTTGAGAATGAGGTGAAATTTTGCTGGGAAACAGCAAGAAAACGAAATAAGTATGGCAATGCCACTTGTGTGTGGCATATTTTTTGAGGTTCAAGGCAGCAAGCTTAAGCCTAACCCAACTAAGATTTCGAGTCAAGCCTTTGAGATATGTAAACCGCATTGCACATTTTTCTTTGGCATCCGCAAACACACGCTCAATTGTTTCCTTGCGGCGGTCGTAAAGTTCACGCAAAGGCGGCGTGTGCCGGTAGTCCTCAACAAGTTCAAGGTAATCCGTCCAGATGTGCTTCTCAACAGTTTTAACACAGTTTTTACTTGCGGTGCATTTGTATTTTGACGGACAATTTTTGCAAACTTTGGGATCACTTTTAAACTGCCGGTAACCTTCACGGGTTGTTGTGGCGTACTTTAAGACACTGTTTTCGGGGCACAAAACGCAGTCGAAATATTCGTCGTAAATAAATTCATAAGGTCTGAGAAAGCCGTCTTTGCCCATAGGGCGCTTGTATGGAAGAATAGGAATTTTGCCATCATCAATAATGCGCTTTGCAATCCACGGAGTTTTGTATGCCGCGTCTGCAACAACATACTTTATTTGGAAAAATCTATTTCTAAGCCTGTCATAAAGTCCGTCAAATGCAACACTGTCATGGACATTTCCGGGATTAAGCGTAACATCAAGCACATATCCGTTCTTGTCACAAGCGGTTTGTGCTGTGTACGCAAAGCATTTCTTGTGGTCGCCCTTTTGAAATAATCCGCATTCCGGATCGGTTTTCGATTCGGTGACTATTCTTTCTTTCGGCGGTTTGTTATTGTTATCGTTATCGTTATTGTTGTCAAACGGCTTTTTACCGTGGTTTTCACGGTCTTGATTGATTTCCTCAAGCAGCTGGTCGCTGTATGTTTTTGCCGCTTCGGGAATGGCTTTCTTGACTGCTTTTTTAATATTTGCATTTGCTTTTATATGCGTTCCGTCAATGAAAACTGCTTCCGGCGACAGGTAACCCGCTTTGTTGATTTCGTCCAATATCCAATTGAAAACCTGCTCAACAGTTTCTTCTGTAAAGCGATGGCAGAAATTGGCGCTGAGCGTTGTGAAATGCGGTGTTTTTTCCGCAAGCGAATATCCGAGAAACCATCTGTATGCAACATTCAGATTGATCTCTTCTGCTGTTCTTCTCAACGATGAAATACCGTATAAATGCTGAATGATTGCAATTTTAAACAGCACAACCGGATCCGTACTCGGTCTGCCGTTGTTTTTGCAATACAAGTCCTCGACAATTTCGTAAATTTTCGTAAAGTCTACCGCTTTCTCAATTTTCCGAAGCAGATGATCCTTTGGTACGAGATCTTCTATGCACACTATCTCTTCCTGCTTCCTTCCATTATTTCCTTTGCTAAGCATTTTTCATCACCCTTCTATATTATATCACATTTTGGGATATATGTAAAGAGGGCGGGGTTTATATACAGACTGAAGGGGAAAACTTTTTTCAAAAAGTTTTCCCCTTGCTAAATCCACGCCTTGGCGTACTTATTCGATATTTTGTATTTGCTCTCTTATTTTCTCTATCTCGCTTTTCTGGTCTACAACTATTCTCGTTACCTCTATATCCTGAACTTTAGAGCCGATCGTGTTGGTTTCGCGGTTCATTTCCTGCACGAGGAAATCGAGTTTTCTGCCTATCGGCTCGGCAAGTTCGAGCATTTCTCTGAACTGCGCTATATGTGACCTTAGTCTCACTGTTTCCTCGCTGACTGCCGTTTTATCCGCAAATATTCCCGCTTCGAGCAATATCCTGCCCTCGTCGATTTCCTTGCCCTGCAATACCTCGCACATTCTGTCGTACAAGCGCTTTCTGTAATCCTCAACAATTTTCGGCGAACGCTCGTCCACAACATCAACCCACTTTTCAATTGTCGCAAGTCTTGAAAGCAAATCTGCTTTCATTCTTTCGCCCTCGTTTTCGCGCATTCCGAGAAAATTTGCAAGCGCGGTTTCCGTTACCGTTTTGAGGTCATTCCATACCTGCTCCTCGTCAACTTCCGCTTTCACCACCGTAAATGCGTCGGGAATACGCATGACATTCGACAGCGTAAGGTCGTCCATAAGGCTCAAATCGTCCTTTATCTCACGAAGCGCTTCTACATACTGCCTTACAACATCTTTGTTAACGGCGATTTTTTCCGAAACCTCGCCAACGCTCTGCACCTGCACAGACAGTTCAATCTTCCCGCGCGCAATTTTCCCGTTCAGCAGCGTTTTAAGCCGTTCTTCGCAATAGTTCATACTTCTCGGCAATCTACAGCTGAGTTCATAATAACGGTGATTTACCGCCTTTATTTCCACGGTAATATCTCTGCCGTTCAAAACAGCGTTTCCTCTGCCAAATCCTGTCATGCTTTTAATCATTTTTATTCTCCTTAATGTCTTAATTTTCTTCTCTGTACTTCAAAACGCGTTCGGCGGCTTTAAGTACCGCGATTTTCCCGCTTGCAAACGTAAGTCCGCCCTGAACCCACACCGCAAACGGTTCTCTTAACGGTGCGTCAGCGGAAATCTCAATTGACGCGCCCATTGTAAACGCGCCTGCCGCCATTATCACCTTGCTGTCATAACCCGGCATATCCCAAGGTTCGGGCGTAACGCCGCTGTCAATAGGCGAACCGCTTTGTATGCCCTCACAGAATGCGCAGAGTTCTTTTTCGCCGTTCAGTTTGATTGCCGCAATAATATCCGTTCGCTTTTCGTCATATTTCGGGAATGTTTCATAACCAAGTTCGTCAAACAATGCCGTAGCAAACACCGAAGTTTTGAGCGCCGCGCATACCGCTTCGGGTGCGTGAAACAAACCAAGATACAAGCCTCTCAGCTGATTTAAAGTACAGCCGACTTCTTTGCCTGCGCCGGGCGTTGTGAGCCTGTAAGCGCATTTTTCGACCAAATCTGCGCGTCCTGCAATATAACCGCCCGTTTCTGCAATTCCCCCGCCTAAATTCTTGATAAGACTTCCCGCAATCAAATCCGCGCCGACTGCCGTAGGTTCGCGGTTTTCAACAAGTTCTCCGTAGCAGTTGTCAACTATTATTATACAATCGGGATTATTTTGCATGACAGCCGAGATGATTTTTCCTATTGTGTCAATATCGTATGACGGGCGAAGCGAATATCCTCTTGAACGCTGGATATATGCCGCCTTACAGCCCTTTGCAAGCTCTGATATTTTTTCATAATCGGGCATATTCTCTTTCGTAAGTTCAACGACCTTTGACGTTATTCCGTAATCTTTAAGAGAACCTATATTGTCGCCGAAAACAGCGTCGCAAACCGTGTCATACGGTTTTGACGTTGTGAATAATATGCTGTCGCCCTTTCTAAGAACGCCAAACAGCGCGGTTACAATGGCATGCGTGCCGTTTACGAAATTATGGCGAACAAGCGCGTCCTCTGCACCCAGAACCTGTGCAAATACCGCGTCAAGCTTATCTCTGCCGTCGTCGCCATAGCCGTAGCCTGTAGTGCCTTTAAGGTGCATTTCGCTTACTTTGTTGTCAATAAACGCCTTTAAAACCCTTTCGCCGTTTTCCTCGCACAGCCTGTCAAGTTCCGTGAAATACGGCGCACATCTTTCAAGCGCGGAAAGTTCTGCCTCAATTATTTCGGGACTAAATTCAAAAATCATTTTACGCTCCTTAAATTTTCAAAATTTGTCAAAATTGCTCACACATTAAATTATAACGTTTTTTCCCCTAAAAGTCAATAGTGAATTTGTCCGCAATCATAATCGGGCATTCAAGGACATAAGATTTAGTGCTGCACACTAATACACTTTGAAAGGGGTTGAATTTCGTTGAAAACAATAAACGAAGGAAATGACGAAAGGTGTGTCGTATTGGGAACATATATTGTCGAAAAAAACGCAACCGTCAGAAGTACCGCAAAACAATTCGGAATAAGCAAAAGCACGGTTCATCAGGATATAACCTCTAAACTTCCAAAGGTCAACAAAACCCTCTATGAACAAGTAAAGGCTGTTCTTAACAAAAACAAACAGGAACGTCATATCAGAGGCGGTGAGGCTACAAAACGAAAATACGAGGAAATGAAATCAAAAACAGCATAAGACTAGCAAGGGGGAAAACTTTTGAAAAAGTTTTCCCCCTTGAACCCCTTTTCAAAACTTTTCATTACGGCTGATAGTGGTGGGGTTCATTGACACCTAATAGAAAAACAACGTTCGATAACGAAGCACCGCCCCGCGGCGGCGAAACCACTGCTTACGCAGTGAGTCTGCTTCTTCCAAAGGCTAGGAGCTTTTAGACTGTAGAATTTGTGTTAATATTACAAAGTTCTTATCTGACAGAACTTGCGTTGTCAGCCTTTGGAAGAAGCAGACTTAAGGCTTTAGCCTTGTTTCGCCGCCGCGGGGCTTGCTTTGATGGAAAAGAGCGCAAAATGCATTAAGAGGTTAGAGTTTAAGTCAAAACAAGATTTGAATAGGAAATCCTGTTTTGACATGAACTCTAACCTCTAACCTCTTAATTTCTAATTTCTAAATCAATTGCCTGCAAGCTGAGCAACTTCAGCAGCGAAATCGTCTGCTTTCTTTTCAATGCCCTCGCCGCGCTCGTAGCGGATAAAATCCTCTACTTTAATTGTGCAGCCCTGAGCCTTGGCAACGCTGTCGATATACTTTCCGACATTCATTGAATCGTCCTTGAAGTACTTCTGGTCAAGAAGACAAACATCCTCGTAGAACTTTCTGATACGTCCCTCGACAATCTTCTCCGCAACATTGGCAGGCTTGCCCTCCTGCTCAACAAGCTTGGTCTGAACTTCTTTCTCGTTTGCGAGAACTTCAGCAGGAACAGTTTCCTTGCTTATATACTGAGCGTTAAGCGCAGTTACCTGGAGAGCTACGTTCTTTGCGCACTCCTTTACCTCGGCGCTGTCAGCCTTGTCCGAGGATATTTTAAGCAGCGTTGCAATTCTGCCGCCATCGTGCATATAGCCTGTAAGGCAGCCCTCCATTCTTGCAAAACGGCGGATTTTGATATTCTCGCCTATTGTCGCAATCTTGTTTGTAAGATAAGCCTCAACGGTTTCATCTGTACCCGCAACCTTGCAATTCATAAGAGCTTCGGGGGTTTCCGCTCCGCTGTCGAGAATTGTGTTCGCAATTTCTTCAACAAGTTCAAGGAACTTATCCGACTTTGCGCAGAAGTCGGTTTCGCAGTTGATTTCGGCGATAATGCCGACATTGCCCTTTACAAGCGTTTTAACTACGCCCTCAGCCGCAATTCTTCCCGCTTTCTTCGCAGCCTTTGCAAGACCTTTTTCGCGGAGTATCTTTACAGCCTCGTCACGGTCGCCGTTTGCGTCCTCAAGAGCCCTTTTGCAGTCCATCATACCGCAGCCTGTCATATCGCGCAGCTCTTTTACGTCCTTTGGTGTAATATTAGCCATTTTATTCGTTCTCCTCTGTATTTATCAGATTATTCAGCTTCAACAGCTGCCTGCTCTTCAGGCTGCTCTGTTGTTCCCTGATTGCCCGCTATGATAGCGTCAGCCATTGCGCCTGCAATAAGCTTAACCGCACGGATAGCGTCGTCGTTTCCGGGAATTACATAGTCAATCTCGTCGGGATCGCAGTTTGTATCGACAATAGCCACAACGGGAATGCCGAGTTTTCTAGCCTCGCTTACCGCAATCTTCTCCTTGCGCGGATCAACAACAAACAGCGCGGCGGGAAGCTTCTTCATGTTCTTAATTCCGCCGAGGAACTTTTCGAGCTTCTCTATTTCAAGATTAAGCTTGATGACTTCTTTCTTGGGGAGCAAGTCAAACGTGCCGTCTGTTTCCATCGTGTGGAGCTGTTCAAGACGTGCAATTCTCCTCTGGATAGTCTTGAAGTTTGTCATCATACCGCCCAGCCAACGAGCGTTTACATAGTGCGCGCCCGCGCGCACAGCTTCTTCCTTGATTGAATCCGCAGCCTGCTTTTTCGTGCCGACAAAGAGAATTTCTCCGCCGTTTGCCGCTGTTTCATGAATGAAGTTGTAAGCCTCGTCAAGCTTCTTTACTGTTTTCTGAAGGTCGATGATGTAAATTCCGTTTCTCTCTGTAAAGATATA
>CANQOJ010000056.1 GCA_947625455.1 uncultured Clostridia bacterium
GCTTATCTTCACCGCCGCGGCAATATTCGCGCTTTATGCGGCGTTTATGGGGATTGAAGCCGTATCACGCTCCGGAGTGCTTTTTCTTGTTGCGGCGGCGATAATCACGGCAATAGTGTACCTCGGCTGTATCCCGTATTTTCAGCCGTCGGATATTTGGAGAACTTCCGATATATCAACGCTTTTAAGCGATACTGCCGCGCGGTTTTTAAACGGCGGGGATTATCTGATATTCGCGGCATTTCTGCCATATGTAAACAGGAAGAAAGAAAGTTCTTCGGGGAAAACCGCAATATATTTCTCGGTTTTCAGCATTATAATCCCGATAATACTTTGCGTATTGAACTTTCTGGTGCTTCGCGAGTTTTACGGACTTTCGGAATATCCGTCTGCCGCTTCGGCGTCGCTTGCGGATATTGCGCTTTTCAAAAGGCTTGACGGCATATTCTCGGCAGTTTTCGCGCTTTGTTCGGCGTTTCGGTGCGGTATACTGCTGTTGTCGTCAGCGCTTGTGTTTATCGCTCTGAAGCGCGTTTCGGCGCAGGAAACTCAAAATGAAAAGAAAACTTCTTAAATATAGGAGTTCGGAAAAAGCAGCTAAAAAGGAGAAAAACGTGTCAAGAAAATTTCTGCCCGCGCTATGTATAGCAATATGCGCGTTAATAAGCGGTTGTTCAGACGCAACTGAACTTGGAAACCGCGCTATAATTCAAGCCATAGCCGTTGATTATGACGGCGGGTACAATGTTTCAGCCTTGCTTTTTTCAAGCGGAGGAGATAAGGTTGACGCGTCGCAGGAGAATGCGATAAAGGTCACAGGTCATGGGAAAACGCTGTGCGAAGCAATTGACGGCATTTCGCTCTCGGACGGGAAAAAGCTGTATCTGAGTGAAACAAAATTGCTTATACTCGGAGGGGGCTTTGAGGAAACGGACGTTTTCCCCGCGCTAAACTCGCTTTATTATGATTTAAGATGCAGTCTGAATATGCCCGTATGCTGTGCGGATTCTGCCGAGCTTTTAACGGATATGCAGTTTACGGAGGGTATAACGTCAGCCGAAAAACCGCTTTCAATGCTCGAAAACGCAAATGAACTCGGCATAGCGCCTAAAACAACGCTGCTTGACCTGCTTGCTGACAACGCCGCAGGCAAATCAACGCTTATCCCCATGTTCATTCCCGACAAAAACGGCAGAGGAATGACGGAAAGCGGAGATACCATCTCGCTTTTCGGCTCGCGTTATCTTAAAAGCGGAAAATTGACGGAGAAATTCGATAGGAATAAAACGGTGAGCATAATGATTTCGCAAAAGCATATCAAAACGCTTTCGCTGAATTTCACCTGCAACGGAAACGAAAAGACCTGCCTTGCCTACGATATAGAATATGAGAATAAGGACGGCAGTTATCAACTCACTGCCAAATTCAAAAACAAAAACGGAGGACCGCTGACGGAAGAGGAAAATTCGGAGGCTATGAAGCGTCTTGCGAGTATTGTTGCCGGAAAGTGATGGCTTGTCACAGTATACAGTGGACAATGGAAAGTAATCAGTAGAAGGTATCCGCTTACGCGGATTATTTAGATTGTTTTGGGATTAAAAGAGCGTAAACCCCTCGATAGGTTTACGCTCGTTTAATATAAAAACAATCTTAATCGTCCGCGAAGCGGACACCATCTACTGATTACTTTCCATTGTCCACTGTATACTATCAACACGCGCTTGACAAATAAACTACAATATGGTAAAATAAAGTGGTGAACAAGAAAACAAGTGTCGAGGTCTGATGGCATGGAGTATCTTATTGTTATAGCGCTTTTGGCTGTCATATTGCTGTGCGTGGGGTTCAGCATAAGCGATATTCTTGTCATGCTTGCGGTGCTTTTGTGCGCGGCGGTCGTGTTTACGGGAGCATTTTTTGTGTTCTCGCTCGCTGTGCTGTTAAGTTCTGTCAAGGTCAGTGCAAGCTTTGTGAAAATGAATGACGAGGGGCGTTACCCGTGCGCCGTGTACAAGGTGGGAAACACCGAGTTTAAAAACCTTTTCCCATGCGAAATGGTGATGAGAGATAAGCTTTATGTGCCCGACAGGGAAGTTAAAGTACGCAAATGCCGGATTTTAAAGGCGGTTTTGGATAAAAACGCCGTAATCACAATAATTTTCGGCAGTATGGTGTTTATCCCGCTTTCTGCTGCGGCAGTTATGGCAGTAAAATGGTTTTTCGGATTTTGAGGAGAATTTATGAGCAACATTACTTATGAATATATAAAAACAAACAAAGACGTTCAGACGTATATAAACTACGCTGACGCGGCGCTTATGTCCATAGGCTATACCGAACATTCAAACGCGCATGTTGAACGCGCGGCGGCAAAGGCGTACATGATTTTAAACACGCTGGGCTATGACGAGAGGACCTGTGAACTCGCGCAGATAGCGGCGTATATGCACGACATAGGAAATGTCGTAAACCGCGTCGGTCATGCGCAGATAGGCGCGGTTATGGCGTTCAGGCTTCTCGACAGGCTGGGCATGCCCGCTGACGAGATAGCAAGAGTTGTTTCGGCGATAGGAAATCACGACGAGGGCGCGGCGTCTCCCGTAACGCCCATAGCGGCGGCGCTGATAATTGCCGACAAATCGGACGTCAGGCGTTCAAGAGTGCGCGGTGAGAACGGCGAGAGGTTTGTTCCGAGCAGTGAAAATCTCGCACGCGATATTCACGACAGGGTAAATTACGCCGTAGAAAGCGCCGATTTAAGCTTTTCGGAGGACAAGAAAAGCCTGATACTTAGTCTGAAGATAGATTTGACGATAAGTTCGGTTATGGAATATTTTGAGATTTTTATTTCAAGAATGAATGTTTGCAGAACAGCGGCAAAATCTCTTGGCGTGACATTTGAAGTTTTGGCAAATAATGCAAGAATTTTGTAATATTCAACAAATTTCAAACCAAAAGTTTGTAAGATTTTAACAAATTCAAAAAATTTCAAAATCCTCTTGCAATTCGCGGGGATTTATAGTACAATATATATGGGCTGAGTTTACAGTCTGTTCCATAATATTGAGAGGGAGTTGGGCAAAATGCGTTTGCTGTACGTTTTAAAGAAAAAGTCGTCTGATTATTATTATGGAATAAGTGCATAAAAAATTAAAAGGACGCCGTATTTTCTTTACAAAGTACGGCTGTTTTTATTTGAAAAGGAGAAAGATATGGCATTAAAAAAAGTAGCGGTGATTATGGGCAGCGACAGCGACCTGCCTGTTGTTAAGAAAGCGTTGCTGGAGCTTAAAAGCTATGGGGTGGAGTATGAGTGCAGAGTTATGTCAGCGCACAGAACTCCCGCGCTTGCCTGCGAGTTTTCGGCAAACGCCAAGGACAAAGGCTTCGGCGTTATCATATGCGCGGCGGGCATGGCGGCGCATCTGGCGGGAATTGTCGCGGCACACACAACTTTGCCGGTTATAGGCATTCCATGCAGCTCGAAGAATTTTGACGGTATGGATGCGTTGCTGTCAACTGTACAGATGCCGTCGGGAGTGCCTGTGGCGACTGTTGCGGTAGACGGCGCGAAAAACGCGGCGCTGCTCGCTGTTCAGATTTTGGCGGTAAGCGACCAGGAACTTTCGGACAAGCTTGCCCAGAACAAGATTGAAATGGAAAAGGCGGTTGTTGAAAAGGACGCCAAGATACAAAAGGAAATAGCGGCTGACGCGCTTATTCAGTTAAGCTTTTAATTGCAGGAAAATGCAAATACAATAAAATTAAAGGAGATATTATTATGGAGTACACCAAGGGAAATCAGCTTTACGAGGGCAAGGCAAAAAAAGTTTTCGCGACAAACGATCCGGATTATGTTATCGTTGACTACAAAGACGACGCAACGGCATTTAACGGCGAGAAAAAGGGAACTATTGTCGGAAAGGGCGTTATAAACAACAAAATGACGAACTATATGTTCGGACTGCTCGAAAAGCAGGGCGTTCCTACGCACCTTGTAAAAGAACTTTCGGACAGAGAAACGCTTGTAAAGAAAGTTGAGATAGTGCCTCTTGAGGTTATAGTAAGAAACGTTGCCGCGGGTAGTTTTTCAAAGAAACTCGGAATTGCGGAGGGAACGCCTTTAAAATGCCCGACGCTTGAATTTAGTTACAAGAACGACGAACTCGGCGATCCGTTCATAAACGATTATTATGCGCTCGGCTTGGGGTTAGCGACAAAAGAGGAACTTGACACTATCGCAAAGTACGCGTTTAAGGTAAACGAGTTCATGCTGAAATTCTTCAAGGAGATAAACGTTGACCTTATTGACTTCAAGATCGAGTTCGGTCGTTTCCATGGCGAAATTCTCCTTGCGGACGAAATTTCGCCCGACACCTGCCGTTTCTGGGACAGCACAACTCACGAAAAGCTTGATAAAGACCGTTTCCGCCGCGATATGGGCGGCGTTGAGGACGCTTACAACGAGATGATGAAGAGAATTATGAGCACGAAAAACTAAAAAAGCGGGCAGATGTTTAGTTTGCCTAAAAAGGAGCGCATATGGGCGGTTTTTTTGGAGCGGCTGTCACGGGCAGCTGTGTAGACGACGTTTTTTTCGGAACTGATTATCATTCACACCTCGGAACAAGACGCGGAGGAATGGCGGTATATTCACCCGAAAAGGGATTTCAGAGAAGTATCCACAGCATTGAAAACTCTCCGTTTCGGACGAAGTTTGAAGAGGATATGAAAGGCTCGCTCGGCATAGGCTGTATAAGCGATACCGATCCGCAGCCCATTCTCCTGCGTTCAAACCTCGGAAGCTATGCCGTGTGCAACGTGGGGATAATCAACAACGCCGAAGAACTTTGCAGTGAGTTTCTGTCCTCAAGTCACGCAAGCTTTGAAACCATGACTAGCGGAAAGCTGAACTCCTCGGCGCTTATCGGCGCGCTTATTGCACAGAAGAGCAGTATTTCCGAGGGAATAAAATACGCACAGGAAAGAATTGAGGGCACGGTTTCACTGCTTGTGCTGACGGACAACGGCATTATTGCCGCGCGCGACAAATACGGCAGACTTCCGATAATTGTCGGTAGAAGAGACGACGGGTATTGCTTTTCGTCGGAATCTTTCGCGTTTCAGAAATTAGGCTTTGAAACGTGCAGAGAGTTAGCGCCGGGCGAGATTGTCAAGATAAATCCAAAGGGCATAGAGACGCTGAATGCTGGCAATCCCGAAAACCTTAAAATATGCGCGTTTATGTGGACATATTACGGTTATCCGAATTCTGTGTACGAAAATATAAACGTTGAGGCAATGCGCACGAGAAACGGCGAGATAATGGCGCAGTTTGACATTGACCATAATACTCTGCCCGACGTCGATTATGTATGCGGAGTCCCCGATTCGGGAATACCGCACGCAATAGGCTATGCAAACCGCAGCGGTATCCCCTTTGCGCGTCCGTTTATCAAGTATACTCCCACCTGGCCCCGCAGTTTTATGCCCCAAAGCCAGGCAATGCGCAATAAAGTGGCGAAAATGAAGCTTATACCCGTACACGAACTTATTGAGGGCAAAAAGCTTCTGTTTGTTGACGACAGCATAGTAAGAGGTACACAGTTAAGAGAAACGGTTGAATTTCTGTACGCAAACGGTGCTAAGGAAGTACATATGCGAAGCGCCTGCCCGCCTATAATGTACGGCTGTAAATATCTCAACTTTTCAAGAAGCACAAGCGAGCTTGACCTTATTGCCCGCAGGATTATCGACGAGTTTTTGGGTGCGGAGGGCGTAAAGTACATAATGGAGTATTCAAGCCCCGAAACCGAGCGCGGCAAAAGGCTCAGAGCGGAGATATGCAGAAGGTTGAAGCTTACGTCGCTGGAGTTTCAGTCGCTTGACGGAGAAGTTAAGGCGATAGGCTTGCCGTGCGATAAGTTATGCACATACTGCTGGTCGGGCAGAGAATAACAACTGACCATATACAAGATATATAATCAGATTGTCGGGAAAAACACGGACGCTAATTACGCAGACGGGGTTTTATTGATAGTCTGACGCAGGGAGCGGAACAAAAGGAAGTGTTTTTTGATTATGTTCAACAACATTCACGAAGAATGCGGAGTTTTCGGAGTTTACAGCAATACGCTGACAAATGTCGCGCATCTTACCTATTTCGGACTTTACGCTCTTCAGCACAGAGGGCAGGAAAGCTGCGGGATAGTGGTAAACGAGCGCGGAGTGTTCAAGACGCATAAGGGTTTAGGTCTTGTAAACGAGGTGTTCAGCGAGAGGGAATTGAACGAGTTTGAGGACGGGAGAATTGCCGTAGGTCATGTAAGGTATTCAACGACGGGCAACGTCAACACCGCAAACTGCCAGCCTCTTACCGTAAGGCATGTAAAAGGTTCTCTTGCCATAGCGCACAACGGAAATCTCGTCAACGCGCATGAACTAAGGCGCGAGTTTGAATTGAGGGGCGCGATTTTCCATACAACAAGCGATACCGAAGTTATTTCCTACGCGATAACCCGCGCAAGGCTTGAATGCGGTTCAATACAAGAGGCAGTCGAAAAGGCAATGTACGACATAAAAGGCGCGTATTCGCTTGTTATTATGTCGCCGAAAAAGCTTATTGCCGCGCGCGATCCGAACGGTTTCCGCCCGCTTTCAATAGGCGTCCTGCCGAATGACGGCGGGTATGTCGCGGCTAGCGAAACCTGCGCGTTTGACAGCATAGGCGCAAAGTTTCTGCGTGATGTTGAACCCGGAGAAATTGTAGTTATTGACGAAAACGGCATTGACAGCATAAAAACGCACTGCGGAAAGAAAAGCTCAATGTGCGTGTTTGAGTTCATTTACTTTGCGCGTCCCGATTCCGTCATTGAGGGCGCTTCGGTACATAGGGCAAGACTCAGGGCGGGGAGTTATCTGGCGCTTGAACACCCCGTACAGGCGGACGTTGTGATAGGCTGTCCCGACAGCGGACTTGACGCGGCGCTCGGTTTCTCGCAGACTTCGGGAATACCGTACGGCGTCGGCTTTATCAAAAACCGCTATATAGGCAGAACATTTATTCAGCCTACACAGGGAATGCGGGAAAATTCCGTAAAGATAAAGCTTAACGTTATCCGCGAAACTGTCGAGGGAAAGCGCGTTGTTTTAGTGGACGACAGCATAGTAAGAGGCACGACCTCCGCAAAGGTCGTGAAACTGCTCAGAAACGCAGGAGCAAAGGAAATACATATGCGCATAAGTTCACCGCCGTTTATAAGCGAGTGCTATTTCGGCACCGATATAGACAGCAAGGAAAACCTTATCGCAAACAAGCATACGGTTGATGAAATAGCGAAGATAATAGGCGCGGACAGTCTGGGATTTTTAAGCACGGAGAATGTTGTAAAGATTGCCGAAAACGCAAAATGCGGATTTTGCGAGGGGTGCTTTACGGGAAAATATCCGATTGAAGTCCCCGACGAAAAACCAAAGGACAAGTTTGAAACAAAGTTTCAGGAGTAATTAAAGGAGTATTGAGATGAACAGTTACAGCGAAAGCTACAAGGCGGCAGGTGTTGACGTTACGGCAGGATACGAGAGCGTCAGACTTATAAAAGGCGATGTAAAGCGCACGGAAATTCCCGGGTGCATTTCGGGAATAGGCGGTTTCGGCGGTCTGTTTCAGCTTGACGTAAGCACAATGGCAGAGCCTGTGCTTGTTTCGGGTACGGACGGCGTCGGCACAAAGCTGAAGATAGCTATGCTTTTGAATAAGCATGACACTATAGGCATAGACTGCGTGGCAATGTGCGTAAACGACATAATCTGCTGCGGGGCGAAACCGCTGTACTTCCTTGATTATATAGCGATAGGAAAGAACATTCCCGAAAAGGTCGCGTCAATCGTAAAGGGCGTAGCTGACGGGTGCGTTATGGCAGGCTGCGCGCTGATAGGCGGAGAAACCGCAGAACACCCCGGAATGATGGCTGAGGACGAGTATGATATTGCGGGATATTCAACGGGCGTTGTTGATAAATCAAAGATTATCGACAATTCAGCGATAAAGGCAGGCGACGCGATAATCGGAATTGCGTCGAGCGGCGTTCATTCAAACGGCTTTTCGCTTGTGAGAAAGGTGTTCAACATAAACGAACAAAAGGTCAAAACTTTTGTTCCCGAACTCGGAAAATCGCTCGGCGACGCGCTTTTAACACCTACGAGGATTTATGTAAAGCCTGTTCTTGACCTGATTTCAAAGGTCAATGTAAAAGGAATTTCCCATATTACGGGCGGGGGATTTTACGAGAATATACCGCGTATGCTCCCCGATGGAATTTCGGCGAAAATTACGGCAAACAGCTGGCAGATACCCGCGATTTTCTCGCTTATCCAAAAAGAGGGCAATATAAGCGAACACGATATGTACAACACATTCAATATGGGCATAGGAATGGCGGTTGTTGTAGCTGACGAGGACAAGCAGAAAGCTGTCGATATTCTGAAAGAAAACGGCGAAGAGGCTTATGTCATAGGCTCAACTGTCGAGGGTACGGTAGGCGTTTTGTTCAGCTATTGACAAGGATTAAGTCAAGATAAAGAGGGTTGAAAAATGGGATTTTTGGACATGTTCAGGAAAACCGAACTTAATCCTAACGATATTGCAGTAGATATAAATGAAAACGGCATGATTATAAACAACATGGCGGTTGATATTCCTACGCATATAACCGCTTTAGAAAAGATTTTAGGCAAGCCGAGAAAGGTTGTATATCCAAAAGACGAGAACAATGCGAGCGAAAGAATAAACTACGCATGGGATAATCTGGGCTTATGCTGTTATACAAACGGCGGTAAAACGGTATTTTGCCTTGAAATAAGGCTGAACAAGGGCGACAACTGCCCAAAGCATTATCCCTCTAAGTTCTTCGGGGGCAAGGTGACGATAAAAGGCAAACCATGGCTTGAAGCAGTGAAAAACGCACCCCCAACGCCTATTGCGCCCGGTGAACCCGAATTTTTCCGCGAGATAACGCTTGGAAATTACAATGCGCTTGCGGAATACGTTGATTTCATGCAGGACGAAAATACGCGCACGGAAAAGGACTTCACGACAATTTCCATACAGCTGAAATACAATTAAAAGTTTCGCGCGGCGTTTTAGACCGCGCTTTGCGAAACAAGCCGCGCGAAAAGCGGCGGCAATATCGAAAAAAACACAAGTTCAGCTAAATAAATCGAGGTGTGAGCTATGAAAAACATAGTGGTTATGGTATCGGGCGGCGGCACGAATTTGCAGGCGCTTATTGACGCGCAGGAACGCGGCGATATAAAAAACGGAAAAATCGTCGAAGTTATTTCCTCAAAACCCGACGTTTATGCAATAGAACGCGCTAACAAAGCGGGAATTGATACGTTTGTTATCCCGCGCAAAAGCTATCCCGACAGAAAATCGTACAGCCTTGCTTTGCTTGACGAATTAAGCCGTCTGAATGCGGATTTGATTGTACTTGCAGGATTTATGGTCATTTTAGACGAGTGCCTTACAAAGGCGTACCCTTATAAGATAATAAACGTTCACCCCGCGCTTATACCGAGTTTTTGCGGCGAGGGATATTACGGACTGAAAGTTCACGAGGCGGCGCTGAAATACGGCGTTAAGGTTTCGGGCGCTACTGTTCATTTCGTAAACGAAAAAGCCGACGCGGGCGCGATTATATTACAGGGCGCGGTTGCCGTTGAAAATGACGATACCCCCGAAACTCTTCAGCGCAGGATTATGGAGAATGTCGAGTGGAAGTTGTTGCCGAAAGCGGTTTCGCTGTTTTGTGAGGACAGGATTACCATTCGCGACGGAAAGGCTTATGTAGATGTGTGAACGGTGTTCGGAACTTCAGCTTGTAAGCTGTTTTCATTCACCACAAGAATATATGCAGACGATTGAATATATAAAAAAGCTTATAGCAAGCGGCGATTTTACGCTTGTTTCGGGAAACTGCCCGATTGACGAAGTAAAGAACGCTAATGGTCAGTTTGCTGACGATATAATTTATCATCTCATTCGCTGCAATAAATGCGGTCAGGAGTTTTCCTGCTGTGTAAATACTTATCGCGGCGGGGGAAGTTTCGGAAAGGGAAGATGACGGTATGAGCGACTATTCACTTCATGTTAGCGAGAAATACTTCAACAGGCTTGAGGGCGTTTTAAATTCAAAACTTTTCGGCGGGAATATCCCGTTTGAGGCGAAAAACTGCGACGAGAACTACGCAGTGCGCTGTGCGGAATACTTCGAGAGGATTTCAATGGACAACGAAACGTTTTCTGACCTTATAGACGCGGGAATGGACTATGTGCTTGACCTGCTTGACGAGCGCAGTGATGAGTTTGATTTGGGCGAGGAATTTGACGAGTTCAGCCCCGAAGATTTTTTGAGGATAACAGAGCCTGTCGTTATAGTTTTTGAAAGGCATGAACTGCTGACAAACGAGGACAGCCCCGTTGCTTTCAGCATGAAAATGCATTTAAGGGCTGTTCCCGACGAAACATTCGAGCTTGCCATGCAGGAAAATAAGGTGATTTACGCGGGCGAGTACCGCGGTGTTTCACCGTGGAATGACAAGCTTTTGAAGAAAAAGTGGAATTATGTCGGGAAAAATTAGAAGATGAACGAAGAAAAATTCACGGGAAAATCAGATGTTTATGACAAATTTCGCCCGTCATATCCCGACAGTCTTATTGACAGGCTTTACGAAACGACAAACGCAAAAAATGTCGCGGACATAGGCGCTGGTACTGGGATATTCACTAAATGCCTTGCGCGCAGATTTTCCGATATAACCGCAGTTGAACCAAATCCCGATATGTTTGCAAAACTTCGGGAAAACGTGCCGTTTGCTAGGACTGTGAACGCGGCGGCGGAAGATACCGGGCTTTCGGAAAATAGCTTTGAACTTGTAACCGCCGCGCAGGCGTTTCACTGGTTTGACAGCACGAAATTTAAAGCCGAATGTGAGAGAATACTGACAAAGGACGGCAGACTTGCCGTTATATGGAATACCCCCGGCAAAAGCGCGTTTCGCTCTGAGCGCGACAGGATATTCAAGAAATACTGCGGTATGAGCAACAGCGCGAGAATATCTTCCTGTAAGGAAACTGACTGCGGAGTTTTTCTCAAAAACGTTTATTTTTCTGATGTCGAATGTTTCAACACGGACAATCCCATGCTGATGGACGAGGAGAGGTTTATCGGATATTCGCTCTCCCATTCATACTCGCTTAAAGGCAATGAACCCGAATTTGACAGCTTTGTCAGTGAACTTCGCGAGGCATTTTATAAATTCAGCAAAAACGGTGTTGTTGAAATGCCTCAGTATACAGAGTGCTTTCTCGGAAAATTTTAGCTTTACGGAGGTAAAAATATGGACATCACAACAATTGAAAAGGAATTAAACTCTCTTTCGTATCACGGGCGCGGGATAATCATAGGCAGAGCGGGAAACAATGCCGTTATCGCTTACTTCATTATGGGGCGCAGTGTGAACAGCCGTAACCGCGTTTTCGTTGAGGACGGCGAGGGAATACGCACGCAGGCGTTTGACGAGAGCAAGATGACCGATCCGCACCTTATAATCTACTCTCCCGTGCGCGTTCTTGGAAACAAGACGATAGTGACAAACGGCGACCAGACCGACACTATCTATGAACTTATGGACAAACAGCAGAGTTTTGAGCAGTCATTGAGAACTCGCGAATTTGAGGACGACAAGCCAAACTATACACCGAGAATTTCGGG
>CANQOJ010000057.1 GCA_947625455.1 uncultured Clostridia bacterium
TACATTCAGGTATTGGTTATATGGTTCCAAATGAATTTTTCACTGTTTTTAGTGTCTACGGTACTTGACAAGTTTCTATCCGCTTCGCGGATAATTAAGATTGTTTTGGGATTAGGAGAGCGTAAACCCGTTATAGTGGTTTACGCTCTTTAATTATAAAAACAATCTAAATCGTTCACGAAGTGAACACCATAACTGTATACTGTACACTTTACAATGTATACTGTACCTACGCTGTTGCGTCAACAAGTTCCTTTATTCTCTTGGTGTCCGCAGTAATGTCAATGCTCTCCGCCTTTTCCGTCTGCTCAACGGCGCTTTTTATGGCGTTGCTCTTTTCTTGGATATCACCGGCAGCTTTCAGTTCGCTGTAACTTGCCTTTTGAAGCGCTTCGGTTGTTTCCATTGCGCTCTGGATAACCGTGAAAAAGCTTGTGAGTCTGTCGTTTGCGCCGTTGTATGTCTGCTTAAGATTTAGGTATGCGTCGGCTTGGGCTTTCTTCTTCGCAAATGACTCAGCGCCGTATTTGCCTTTCATTCCGCTTTCAAACCACGTTCCATTTGCAAGCGCACGCTGACGCACGCGGAATTGCTGATTAAGTCTGCTGTCTGCGCCGAATGCCGAAGCGGAGAGCTTTGGTTTCGACTGTTCATAATACTCCACAATGTGGCTTAATATGCTCTTTACCCACTCTCTCCTTGCATTAAGAAGTTCTTCGGAAATTTCGGCGTTCGACTGACTTACAATTTCCCCCGCAAGATATTTAGTACTCTTTGCTTCGGTATATTTGCCTACGTCGGATTTTTCGCTCGCAAGATATGAATTAAATCCCATTATACTGGTCGAAAGGCGCTTGCTTGTAACGTTTTTGTCGAGCAATTCCTGCAGATATGTTGTCAGTTCATCAAGCTTTTTTTCTTCCTCTTCGCGTCCGCCTTTTTTAAATTTGCCGCTTTTAAGACGCGCGGTAGTTTCGTCTATTTGCTTCTGCACTTCGTCAATTTTCACATAGTATTGTTTCTGGAGGTCATTCAGCTTTTCAAGCGCGTCTGAAAAGACCTTTCCGTCATAATTAAACGATATGTTGTAATTCTGCGCGTCGGGATTTAAAGCAACGCTTTTTCCGACAGCCGACAGTTGTTTATCGGCATTTGCTTTGTAGTCCGGACGGAAATTTTCCCACGATTCGTTTCCCATGCGCTTGTAATCAAGCTTATAGACTTTCAGTGTATTCATAACCGCCGCGGGATCAAGTTTAGCGAGCGCGTCAAGTTCATCACCGCCGTTTGCGACAATTGCCTTGAAATGCTCAATAACGCTTTCATAATCAGCCTGCGTCATTCCGTCCTGATATGGGCTTGCGTTTGCGGTATTTTCGCCCTCGGTCTGAGTATTTGTTTCCGTACCGCTTTCGGCTGCAGTCTGAGCGTTTGCGGGAGCAGAGCCTGTGATAATAGCTTGTGCAGCCTGAGACTGACGTTCAATTTCATTTAACGTTTCAACTTCTTTAAGGTTTTTCTCCTCGCTTTCAGCAGAAGAAAGAAGTTTCTTTCTCGCCTTGCTCATAAGTTCATAACAAGACGCAGCGTTTTCTATTCCGTTTTTGCGTATCTCGCCCAGCTTTTCATACAGGCTGTACAATCCCTTTACGGTCTTATCCTGCATAATATCGCCGAGTCCGAGTATCGAACCTCCGCCTGACATGACTTTCTTACATATTTCGTTTATCGTGTCCATATCGGCTTTGAGGCTGTCATAGGTTACGCCGAATTGATTAAGTTCTTCCATTGCCTTGTCAACATCGAATTGATTTATATGTTTAAAGACAGCTTCGCCTGTTTTTTCCCATACTCCTTCGGTATACTTAACATCACCCGAAATTTTCGCTTCTCCTAAGTTGACGTTCAGCAAATTCCATGTGTGATAAAGTTTCAGCTTACTGCCGTCAGGCACTATAGCCGCGGGCAGACTCGCTTCGCCGCCTGCTGTAAAATTAAGCTGAAACGCTAAAGCCGCACCCATATCATAATGCGCGGAGGTCGCGGCCGCATCTCTGTCAAGCGAAAATGCCTGCAAAAACGGCTGACTTGAGTCATATAAAAAACCGATCTTTCCGTCCAGATTGATGGCGCCCGTTGCTTTGATGTTGCCCGACAATTTCGCTTTGGCTTTTGCCGCTAAGACATTCAGAGTAAGCCCCGCGAAAACCCCCGCATACAGACTGCCGTCTCCGTTAGCCGCCGCGCTGCCGCTAAATCTGCGGATATTGCCGTCATCTTTGCTTGTCTTTGCGTTCAATTCTGCGCCTGCAGTAAATCCCGCGCCCGCGTGTACGCCTATATTCGCACTAAGCAGAGCGGGTATTATGGTGATTACAGGTACCTCCTCGCTGAATACCTCCTTTGTAGCTTCAGGGTCATTTGCCCTGTCTTCCGGGTAAGCTTTATTTGCTTTAAGCCCAACAGTAAGTTCGGGCTTGTTGTAGGCAAAATTTCCTTCTATACCCTCAGAAAGTGTAAAACTTTTCTGAAAGCTGGTTATGGTTACGTCATCGGGCGCAGGACGCACAAATCCCGTGCTGTTGTTATAGTCAAGTTTTGCGATTGTTATGCCCACATTCGGCACGAAACTCAACACCTTGACAAGCATTGAATCCATATTTTCACTCAAAGGCTCGGTATCTTCATTTTCGGTTCCGCCGGTTGTAAGAGAAAGGTCCGTAAAGGTAAAGCCGTTAGTGGTTTTTGTCGCGCCGCCGACTTTGCCTGCGCCCCACATGCCTAAATCGAAATTTAAATCCCCGGCTTTCTCGAAACTTACGGTATCTCCGACATTAAAGTACAACTTTCCCGAAGCGCCCTTTAAGAACTTATCTCCCGCATAATTAAAACCAAATCCCAAATTCACGCTATTTTTCTCAAAGTTGTAGCCTACCAAGACGCTGTTGACTGAAACACCGCCGAAAATATTTACGTTTGTGCCGATTTCTCCGCTGATTTCTTCAACGGAAATACCGGTTTTGGAATACGCGAGTTTTCCTACGGTAAGCGAAACGTTGTCTATGCCGCAATATTCCGAGAGTTTTTCGTTAAGCGCGTCACAAGTTGCCGTAACTGCGCCGAATGTACCGCTTAAGTTGTCGGAGGAGACGTTTACCATGAAATCCTGTGCGTTAAGTTTAAAAAGTTTTAATCTTAATTCAACGTTGTCTGCGCCTATTCCGACAGAGGGTTTGCTGCCTAAAGTGAGCGCAAGTTTAATATTAGTAAGTGTTCCTTCGGTATTATTATCGAGCGGAACATCTGCGGTGTCGCCTGCTTTAGCCTCGACGGGCTGGTCCATTGCGCCGCTGTTTATCTCGACAGTTACACCTGCGGACAGAGCTTTTTCTTTATATGACGCATTTTTTAAAGCAACCGTCATCTTGTCGAATTTCATTTTTTCCACTGCGTCATAAGTAAGGTTATCCGCAGTAAGTTCTCCGCCTGCTTCAAAAGTTTTGTCCAACAGGGATAAATTGGCTGCCGCTTTTAAATTTCCGAGCGTGAATTTTTTATCAATATAGCTGAAATCGGTGATTTCACCCGAAGCTATTGATTTACTGCCCGCAAGTACCTCTGCGGTAATAGTGCCTGTCATGGAAGCAGTAATGCTGCCTAACTGCTTTTTATCGGCTAACACTCCCTTTTTTCCCTCAGCGGGTTGTTGGGGAGCTGGTGTTTTATTGCCCATAATTGCGTTAAACGCAAGGGCTACCTTTAAGCCTTGTGAGCTCAGCTTAAGGTATTCGCTGTTAACGTCAATTGAACCGTCTGCTTCGCCCCTGAAATTCAGTTCATTTCCGATAAGACTTCCATTAAGGCTCGCTTCATTAAGCTCAATACCATTAAACGTCATTGCAGGACAAGTTACATTAGCGCTTTCAAGCGACAACCCCTGATCAGGGCTTATCTTCAGGTTTGTAACTTTGCCTTTCATAGCCGCGTCGGGATTATTTGCGTCGGTATGGACAGTTAAATCGGCATTTGCCGCTGTAAAGCCCTCGGGAGAAGCCAGAAAGGTAACGTTTGAAAATTCAATGGGCAGGGTGTTGGATACTATTGTGTCGGCGGCAAGTCCAAACGTGCTTGTCTTAAGATCTGCGGTCAATCTGAGATTATTCGCAGTAAAATCACCGAAAGTCTTAGTTTCAAGCACGGCGGAGAAATTTATGGGCGTCCAGCCGCTGTCTGTGCATTTTATATCCATTCCCGCGCCTACGCTGAATGCGCCCGCGTCTTTTCCGAATAACGACATCTTTAAGCCGTTTCCGTCAATATGATATATTATGCTCTTGTCGTCTGCAACTGTACCCGAAATGTCGCCATATCTGTAAAACGAGAAAAAGCCGCCTATATCAACTCCCGCTGTTGCTTCATGAAGATTTACCTTATATGTAAGACCGCCTTCGCCGCTGCTCAATTCAAGGTCTTTTGAAGCCGCTTTTATGAAATCGGGGACAGCGACTAAACCCGTTGCGTCTTTAGTCACACTTCCCGTAACACCGCCGTTTGTAAAATTTAAGCTGCCATTATTAAACGGCTCGTCACCTATTCCGCTGAGTACAGGAGATTTAACGCCGATACTTACGGGCGCAATTTCATCAAGGTTCTCCGCGGTTACTATGCCCGTAGAAATTTCTATCCCGTTTTCCGCATAGGATATGCCCGGCGCGCGGACGGCGAGATGCGCTTGGGTGCCGTTGGTGCTGATGTTTGCGTCATCACCAAACCTGAATTTTTCATGCGCGATTTTAGCGCTTCCTGCGCCGACAAGTTTGCCCTTATATCGGTCAAATTCCATCTTCCCCGCCTGCCAGGCGGTTTCAGCGCCCAAGATGTTTATAGTACCGTCGGGCACGGTCACCTTTCCGCCCTCGGTATGCGTGTTGAACTTAAACGCGCCTACGGTAACGACCTGGTCAACTGCCGCCTGCGCCGTGTCGCCCGAAATTGTTCCGCCCGAACCCGCGCCTGTTATCACAGTGTTTTGCAGGTCCTCTCTTTCCCGGTCTGTCCATTCGTTAACCTGCTGTGTAAATTTCACAGGGTCGTTGTTGTCCTTTGGCACATTACGGCTTTTGCCCGTAGTTTTAGGAGTTTCTTTAGCTTTTCTCCTGCTGAAAAACGAGAAAGGTCCACCCATTCATATCACCTCGATTTACTCAATATAACCCGCATATGGTCCAAAATCGGCGGGAGAAATATTCTTGCCGAATTTTGCAAATTGTTTTTTAACGGCGTGAACCACGTCCGACATTGAAATGCTGTCTTTACGCGCGGCGGCAGAAAACGCCGCTGATATTGCCGCGCCCTTTATCATTGCGCCTGTCATTTCAAAACGCTCTGCAAGAAAGCAAAAGTCAACGTTTTTATCGACAGGCGCTTTTTTTGGAAATGCGTTTTTCCATAGTCCTAACCTTAACTCTGCGTCAGGCTGAGGGAAATGGATTATATATGTAATTCGGCGCATAAACGCGTCGTCAATGTTTTGCTTAAAGTTTGTTGTCATTATGATTATACCGCCAAATTCGTCCATTTTCTGGAGAAGATAAGAAGTTTCAACGTTTGCGTATTTATCGTGGCTGTCCTTTATCTCACTGCGCTTTCCGAAAAGCGCGTCCGTTTCGTCAAACAACAGGACAGCGTTGCTGTGTTCTGCGATATTGAAAACCTCGTCAAGACTTTTTTCGGTTTCGCCGATATACTTTGACATCATTTTCGACAAATCCACCTTAAACAGCGCAAGACCTAACTCGTTTGCCACAACAGACGCCGCCATTGTCTTGCCCGTGCCGGGCGAACCCTCAAACAGCATTGAAAGCCCCTTTGACGCGCCTTTAAACTGCCAGCTGTCAAAAACTGTGTGACGGTATTTTATATAGTTTATCCCATCAACTATCTGGAGTTTCTCGCTTTCGGGAAGTATAAGGTCGCAAAGTTTAAATGTTGTCTGAATACGCGAGGCTTTGCCCTTTAAAATTCCCTCAGAGGCTGAAAGGCACACGCTGCTTAAAAGTTCGTCGGAGATGCTTTCGCTCCCCAAAAGCCTTGCGGTGCGCTCGCACTCGTCAATTACAGCGCGTATCTTAGACGGCGGGAAGTCGTATGATGCGGAAAGTTTTTCGATGATTTCGGGGTTTTCAACGGGTATCGAAAATCCTTTCCATATCTTCTGTTTATCGTCAAATGTCAAATCCCTAAAGCGTATTCTGTGAGCAAAAATTGAGCTGAATAAAATATGCTGTTCGGTTATCAGCAATATGATTTTTTGTGAAGAAGCGAGCGCGGAAACTGCGCACTCTGCTTTTGCCGAATTGCTTTCGGTTACTCCCGTAAAACAGCATATTGCGCGCTGTAAGACCGTTTCGCGCTTTATCTCGGAAACCGCCGAAGAAAGTTCGTTTTCGGGCAGTTTATCAGTTTCGATAAATATAACGTTTTTTCGGCAGAGTATTCCGCAGTGCTTTGCGAAAAAGCGCTTGCCTAGACCGTCTCCGCCCTCAATCAGCAGCACCTCGCATTTGTCCGAAGAAAACGCGCCTTTTACTGAGGCAAGTTCTTTTTCTCTGCCGTAGATTTCGCTGATTTTCTCGTCAACCGCAAAGGTATCCGAATAAGGAAGCTTGCTTAGAAAATCCATTCCTAACAGCAAGTCAAGCACGCGTTTGCGGAGTTTGAGCTCCATGCGCGAAAAGTCTGTTTCACTGCCGTCCGTTTCAAACAGCATGGGGATGTAGTTTTTATACGCTTTGTACGCAAGACTGCTGTTTCCCGAAAAGAACACCGAACAAATGCACGAAAGCGTGGGGAATGTGAGGTTTGGGTTATGGTTTATAAAGGCAAAAGTTTCGGCAAATTCGGGGCGTATCGTCCTCAAAAAGCAGGCGGTGAACGCAAGCTTTTCTTCTATGCTCATTGAAAATGACGCGCAGATATAATCAAGCGGGAGAAATATTTCGCTTTTCGCCGACTTTTCATTCATCTGCGAAAGCAAGTTATCAAGCCTTTTTTTATTGTCCCCCGTGAGTTTAAACGGAAAACTTCCCAAATTCTGCCCGGCATTGCTGAATTTTTCGCGCGGCGAAAACAATTTTAAATGCTCGGCATATGCGCTAAGAATTATCTTAACCGCTTCAATGCAGTCGTCATACTGGCTGTAAACCGAATCATAACCGCCGTTCATGTTTCTTCCCCGTCGGTGAAGTTTGCTTTTATGATTTCCTGCGCAAAGTTATTCATAGCCGTTAAGTTAAGCATTATAGCTGTTGATATGAACTGCTCGTATTGCTGTTCGTCAAGGGTATCGGGGAGTAGTGATGATGTGCGGAATCGCGCCTGCCCTATTGCTGAACCCTCTGTTATAAGCTCGAAATTTCCGAACCATATATTTGAATTTATGCCGTTCATAACTCTAAGAACGGCGTCAAATCTGCTTTCGGAAATCTTCGCGGGGAGTATTGAAACGCAGGTTATCCTCTGCTCGTCGTCTGTTTTGATAAGCGTATTCCATGACAATGTATCGCCCTCGGCGTCTATTCTGATGATTTCGCCGAAATCGGTGTATCTCCAGTTGTTTTTTTCAAGAAATTTTGTTATTTGCTCTTTCATGTTAAATCCTCACTTTCATCTTCTTCGTTATTATTATCGCTGATTTCGGAACTTGACGCGGGCGGCGGAGTTACCGCGGGAATATCGACGATTATGCTGTCGTCTTTTGGATACGGAGTGTCATATTCTGCAATATCCGACGAACCGCCGTTATTTTCCCCGTCGTTTTCGGGAGCGCTGTACTCGGCATTATCGGTAACTCCAAAAAAGCTGTTTTCCGTTTCCGAAAGCGAAAAATTCTCGCCCATATAGTCGGAAAGCAATCCGCTTTGCGTTTGCTTTATGCCGTATTCAAGCGTCTGGAGCGCCTTTGTTTCATCTCCCGCCTGCATATACGCCTGCGCCTTTTTCAGATACAATTCGGGTTCGCGCGGAAAGTTTTTAAGACCTTCGGCGCATTTGTCAACTGCTAAGTTATATTCACGGCTGTTTATAAGCCTTTCGGCTTCTGCTATATAATCGTATGCGGACAAGCTTTTGCGGGTGTTGAGTTCAATGCACAAAATCACCGCTGCCGCTATAAGAAGTATCGCTATGATAATCAGTATCACTCTGTACCTTTTCGTCCGCATATTGTTCACCGCCTTTCAGTCCGTAATATTCCGCGCCGTCTATGCTGACGGGCATATAATCAGCTTCATTAAGCCACTCCGAACAGCTTTCAAATACCGTTATTTTCGGCAAATCAAAACCGCCGAAACAAAGCCGGTCAAACTCCACAAGTTCCTGCGAAAGCGCAACAAGCCACGCATTTTGACTGTCGCCCGCGCTTCCTGCCTGAAGTTCTCCGTATGCCGCGAGAAGTTTATAGGGATAATCAAGTCTTGACAATGCTTTAAGAATATCGGGGAACATATCCTTATCGGTAAAGCAAATGTCGGCTTTTCGGCTGTTGAACGAAAGAACGCCTCCCCCGTATTCCTCGGCGAATTTTCCCGCGCGTTCAACGACCTCGCTGTCTCCGTTAAAAACAAATCTCACAAGCAGTGCGTTTTTTGTTATATAATCGCCGAAGTTTATTTTAGAAGCTTCTCCCGTGCCAAGCAACCGCAACACTCCGTCCGACATTAAACATCTGTACTTGCGGTTGCCTATGCTTAAATCGCGTTCATGTACGCGTATACTCTCCGTCATAATATTAAGCGCTTCTCCCGTTGCGGAAACCTCGTCATTTCCCGGCATGGTAAACTCGCTCGGTTCTTTGCTTTTCTTGTATTTGCCGAAAGCGTTCTTAAGACGGTTCAATTTGCGCATATTTACCCTAAGCAGGATATTTGTAATTATCAATAGCAGTATCGTAACGATAATAATAACCGACGTTGTTACCGCAATCGCCGCAACGTTATTCTGCATTGTTCTGTAAAAATCCGTTTCCGTACATATGCAGACGGTTTCGGATATCGTAGTGTAATCTTCATTATACTTATACATTGTAAACGGGAAAATCGTATATTTAAAAGTTCCCGTGGTTCTCTTGTCGGTAAAAGACAAGGGATTATTGTCATTTAAACTTTGCGCTATTCTATCAGCGCCGTCCAAACTTACGGTATAAACGGCAGGCACCGCCTCGTATCTTCCCGTTCTGTAAATGCAGTACGGAATGCCGTCATAAAGCGTGCAGAGCAAAAACTGACATTGTTTATAGCCGTTTTCCGCAAGGCTTGTATGATAATCCGTTATCACCTTGTCAAGCTGTTCGCAGTCTGCGGTGTTTAACTTGCCGTTATCATCTAACTCGAACAAGCTAATATATCCCGGAAGAAACTGCGAGTCTTTTCCGTCAAGGAAACTGTTCCAACTGTCGTTCATACGGATTGCCGTAGAATATACCATAGGGCAGATAGCAGCGACAAGCACAAGCGATATGGCAGTTGAAAGCGCGGTTGCCGAGGACGGGATAGAACGGAATTTCTTCTTGTTTTTCCGCCTTACGAAAAGCAGTCTGTAAACAAGCAGTGCAAATCCCATTAAAAGCAGTGAGACAATAAGCGACTTTATAAACGTCTTAATAGACAGCGCCCCCGAAAGTTCTGAATAAAGCACCGTCTGTGTGCCGTTCATACTTTCGCCTGTCAGCTTGCCCTCACTTTCATATGAACACAATAACGTACCGTCAGAATACGCGGTAATTCCCTCCATACGCTCAAAATCGGCGAAATCACACGGCGTTTCGGAAAATGTGCCGTCCGATATGTTGTAATGGACGGTTTTTTTGCTGTCTATATCAACAAAGCTTATTATGCCGTTGTCATAATTAAAGCCGTTGACGTTTGCAGTGCCGATTTGGGGATAAAGCATTTTTCCGTCCTTAAAAATGCCTGTTCCCTCGGAATATGCGTACTCCGCGCCGTTTATGTAAATTATATTATTATAGGAAAACTCCTTTGGGCATTTTGTTTCAAGCTGTACAAGAGAACCGTCCCTGTACTCAAAAACGCCGGTTTGCCCGTCATTATCTGTCGTTACAAAAAGCCTGCCGTCAGCGCACTGCGCGCGGAAACTGTCGATAAGGCTGTTTTCTTCGGAGCGCCAGATACGTTCGGCAATACTAAAAGTGAAGTTCAGTTTATATATTTCATAAAACACGCTGTTGCCGCTGCCGTAAACCGTGCAGGAAACGTAAATATCGCCGTTATTGTCAGCAGTAACGTCATGATAGCTTCTGTAAGAAAGACCGAACGGATTTGCGTTTACAAGAGTTACGCGGTCGGAGATATTTCCTAATTCGTCCGTCAATATCACCGAGGAGATTATGTCCTGTTCGCTCAGCAAAACGGTATTTCTGCCTGCCTTGACAGCGCTTTTACAATAGCTTATGCTGTCTCTTGAAAACAGAAACGTTGTAGCAACTGCAACTATAAGCGCAACAGCGGCGCAGACGATAAGCTTGATTTTAAGCATCAGGTTTCTCTCCTTTCTTCGGAAATTTGATTGTGATTATTCGTTATTGTCAATTTGGTTTATGTAGTATCTTGCGGTAGAACTGTCGGATTTAAGTTTTAACACTCTCACAAACATCTCGCGCGAAGCGGTAAAACTGCCGTCAAAATACAGTTCAACTCCCCTTTTCAGATACCCGCACACCGCGTCTGAAAAATGCTCTTTTATTATGTCGTAGATGAACTCGTTGTCAGCCATTCCGATAGGGATTTTCGTAAACTCGTATTCGTTTTCGTCAAGAGCGCGTTCCGTAACCGCCGTTCCCGAACAGGTGTTGAGCATTGTTCCGACAAGTATTTTCTCCCTCTCCAAGTCCTCAAATGTCACGTCAAAACTTCTGCGCTCTCCCATTTTCAAACCGCCCGCGTTTAAATAACACTTGTCAAATGCCGTCTTTATGCGGCTGTCGTATTCTTTGAGGAAAAACAAGATGTTTAATGACTTTGCGCTTTGCGAGTAAATCTGAAGTACCGAACCGCTCGTTTCATTTATAAACGCGTTAAATTCAGAAAGTTTTACGCTAAGCTTTGATAAAAGGCTGTTCATTGTTTCAAATTCGCAGTAATCCTTTGGAAGCAGCGCAATCAGAGAATACATATTTTCACAGGCGTGTTCCGTAAAGTTTACCGCCGATATATTTTTCTTCCCTAAAAGTTTTAGTATCGCGTCGGAAAAATACGCGCGGTTCATTACTCTGAAATTCATCATCTCCGCGTTATTTGCGTTTACGTCCGCTACCAGCTCGTCAAATTCGTTTGATATAATCGTTATTTCATTTGAAACGCCGTCTTTGCGCTTTGATTTGCCGAAAGACGCAGAATAACCTCTGTCAACAAAATCCGAGGCTTTTTTCCTGAGCTTTTCAAGTCCGCGCAGATACGCCGCGGCTGATATTATAGCCGCGATTATTACCGCCGCAGTCAATACCAACTGATACATCATAAGCATAATAATCAGCTTTATAGAGCGGTATTGTGCTTCGGGCGATACGCTGCTGAACAGATAAAAGCCTGTTATCCTGCCCGACGGCGACTTTACGGGGGAAATCATATATACAATGACTCCCTTGCCCGTAGAAATGCTGTCGGTATGCTGTTCGCCGTCGGAAAGACTG